>DATBYI010000732.1:0-2417 GCA_036513815.1 Solirubrobacteraceae bacterium | reverse complement strand
GCCGCGCTCGCGGACCAGCAGGTGCTCGTCCCGATCGCCTCGGAGCCGATCGGTGATCGAGTCGAGTTTCCGCTCATCGAGCTCGACGGCGAAACCCACATCGCGGTCTTCACGTCGAGCGAGCAGCTCTCGCGCAGCGGCGCCGGAAGCCCCGCACACCTGGCGCTGACCGGTCGCGACCTCGCCCGCATGTGGCCGTCCGGTGTGGCGATGGCGATCAATCCCGGCGGCGAGCTTGGTTTCTCGATGCCGGCAGCCGACGTCGAGGCGCTCACGGCCGCGCCGTCCGGCGGCGCCGGCGAGCGCCGGATTCCGGCCGGGGCGGAGTTGCTCATCGGCGCTCCGCGGGAGGAGCCTCACGCGCTCCTCGAACGACTGCGCACCGCCGCCGCGACGCTGGGCGATGTGACCGCGCTCCACCGCGCCCTCGTCAAGGTCAAGGATTCGCCCGATCCGCCCCAGCTCGTCGTCGGGGTGGAATTGACGTCGACCGCACGCGACGCGGACGCGGTTCTGGCTCGGCTGGCCGAGGCTGCCGGCGCCGAGGCGGCGCTTCTCCCGCTGGCCCCCGGCGCGTCTGATCCCGTCAGCGCCTGGATGCGCGAGCGGAACGAACCGTTCTACGCGGCTTCGTAGCGCGTCGACGCCCTTCCGACAGGTCTGAGCGAGGCTGCGACGCCCCCTCACCGCCCTTGACTAACGACTGTCTGCGATATATCGTTATACATCGCTACACAGTCTTAGGAGGCACCATGAGTCGTGATGAATTTGCCGGTGACTGGCCGTCGATGTTGGCCCGTCTGGCCATGATGAAGGGCGAAGGCCGCGGGCGCGGCCCGCGGATGGACCACCTGGAGCGCCTCGCCGCGCTTCGTCAGTTCGGCGCGGGCCCGTTCGGGCAGGGCCCGCTGTTCGGCGGAGGGCGAGGCGGACCGTTCGGCGGCGGCCGCGGTCGCCGACGCCGGGGCGACGTCCGTCTCGCGCTCCTCATGCTGCTGGCCGAGGAGCCGCGCAACGGCTACCAGCTGATGCAGACGATCGAGGAGCGAAGCGACGGCCGCTGGCGTCCGAGCCCGGGGTCGGTCTACCCCACCCTCGCCCAGCTCGAGGACGAGGGGCTCATCCGGGGCGTCGACCAGGAGGGGACGAAGCTGTTCGAGCTGACCGACCAGGGCCGCGAGCGGCTAGCCGAGTCAAAGGTCGACCCGGCCCCCTGGGAGGACGAGGGCTTCGGGCGGGGTCCCGAGTCCCACAACCTGTCCGAGATCGGACCGCAGATGTTCCAGATCGCCAAGGCCGCCTGGCAGGTGGCCCAGGAGGGCGACGAGCGCCAGGTCCAGAAGGCGAGCCAGACGCTCGCCGAGGCCCGTCGCGCCCTGTACGGGATCCTGGCCGAGGAGAGCGGCAACTCGGACGACGACGGGGAGACGCCGGGCACGGATGCCTGACCTTCTAACGTTTACCGACGACATGACGGGTGGGAACGGCAGCCAGCCGGCGGTTGCGATTGAGGTCCGCGGGCTCAAGAAGAACTACGACCAGGTCGAGGCCGTGCGCGGGGTCGACTTCGAGGTCGCCACCGGCGAGGTGTTCGGTTTTCTCGGTCCGAACGGCGCCGGCAAGACGACCACGATCAACATGCTCTGCACGCTGGTCAAGCCGACCGCCGGCTCGGCCAGCGTCGCGGGTCACGACGTCGTGCGCGAGCGCGACGACGTCCGGCGCAACATCGGCCTCGTCTTCCAGGATCCGACGCTGGACAACTACCTGAGCGCCGAGCAGAACCTGCGCCTGCACGCCGAGCTCTACGGGATTCAGCGCGACCTCGTCGCGCCGCGCATACACCAGGTGCTCGAGATGGTCGGCCTGTGGGAGCGCAAGGACTCTCCGGTGGGCACCTTCTCGGGCGGGATGCGGCGGCGGCTCGAGATCGCCCGCGGGATGCTGCACTCGCCCCGTGTCCTGTTCCTCGACGAGCCGACCATCGGCTTGGACCCGCAGACCCGCCGGTCGATCTGGAGCTACATCGCCGAGCTCAAGGAGCGCGAGGAGATCACGATCTTCATGACCACTCACTACATGGACGAGGCCGAGTGGTGCGACCGGATCGCGATCATGGACCACGGGCAGATCGTCGCGCTCGACGGGCCCGAGGAGCTGAAGGCAGGGATCGGCACGGACCGGGTGATGATCCACACCGACAACGACCAGGCCGCGATTGCCGCGCTCAGCGATCAGTTCGGCATCGACGCCGTCATGTCCGAGGGGGCGGTCACGTTCGGCGTGCCCCGCGGCGAGGAGTTCATCCCGCGGTTGTTCGCCGAGCTCGGCGTGCCGATCAAGGGAGTGAGCGTCTCGCGCCCCAGCCTCGACGACGTGTTCATGTCGTTCACCGGGTCGACGATCCGCGACGCCGA
>DATBYI010000731.1:0-6180 GCA_036513815.1 Solirubrobacteraceae bacterium | reverse complement strand
GCCGGCACGGTGAACGTCAACGAGGGCTACGTCTCGACCTGGGGCTCGGTCGACGCGCCCATGGGCGGCATGAAGGACTCGGGCCTCGGCCGGCGCCACGGCGCCGCCGGGATCCTCAAGTACACCGAGGCGCAGACCGTGTCGGTTCAGCGGGTGATGGGGATCACGCCGCCGCCGATCATGGGCCAGAGGCTGTGGGCGCGGCTGATGACGCTCGGCCTCCGGGTGCTGAGCCGAATTCCCGGCGTGCGGTAGAGCACTGATTGGGGCGGCGGCGGCGCTTCTGTCGGCGGCGTCGGGGGCGGCCTCTATATTGGGTCCAACGATGGCACCGCTCAGCGATGCGTCGCCGATCCGGGTTGCGCTGATCGATGATGACAGCGGGCTGCTCACCGTTCTCGAGCGCCGGCTGGGCGCTTTGCGTTGGGAAATGGAGGTGCTCGCCTTCCCGCCCGACGCCGGCCACGTCGCGGCGCTCCGGCTGCACGCGCTGATCGTCAACCCCCGTCTGACCGGGCTCGATTACATCGAGCGGGTAGCGGAAACGCTGCCCGGCCTGGCGCTGATCGTCTGTAGCGCCCAGGTCACCGTCTCCGAGCGGGTCAAGGGCCTGCGGGCGGGGGCCGACGACTGGGTGACCAAGCCGTGCCATCCGGAGGAGCTCCTGGCCCGGATCCAGGCCGTGCTGCGCCGGCGCCGCGCCGGTGAGCTGCCGTTCGAGGAGGTGACGATCGAGGCGGGTGAACTCGCGATCCGGCCCGATCGCTACGACGCTTACGTGGGCGAGCAGGACGCGTCGCTGTCGCGCAAGGAGTTCGAGCTACTGCGCCAGCTGGCGGCGGCCGACGGCCGGGTGCTCGAGCGCGAGGACATCTATCAGCGGGTGTGGGGCTACACGATGGCGCGCGGCGACCGCTCGGTCGATGTGTTCGTGCGCAAGCTGCGCCAGAAGCTCGAGGTGGTCTCGCCGGGGTGGCGTTACGTGCACACGCACTTCGGCGTGGGCTACCGGTTCGCTCCGGAGCCCGCGGGCGGTGGCGGCCGAGGCGAGGAGCCCGCCGGCGCACGGGGTGGGGCGGGTGGCGAGACGAGCGGGGCCGGGCAGGCGCGCGAGTCCGCCGAGTCCGATGGCGAGCGCCGCAGGCCGCGCTCGCCGGCCGAGAAGCTCGCCGCGATACGCTGAAGGCGATGAGTCGCACCGCGCGCAATGTGCTGATCGTGCTCGCGATCGCCGCGGTGGTGGGGCTCGTCCAGGGTGGCGTGACCGCCGCCAACGTCGCCATCCAGGCTCTCAGCCTTGCCTTCCTGGGCACCATCGTGTGGTTTCTGGCGATCACCTACCGCCAGTACCGCTCAACCCTGTACGGGCTCGGCGACGGGCGGCGTGCGCTGCTCTACGTGGCGCTGGGTGTCGGCACGCTGACCCTGACCGCCACGTCGCGGCTGTGGGCGAGCGGGGCCGGGTCGGTGGCGTGGCTGCTGCTCCTCGCCGGCTCGATCTACGCCGTGTTCACGGTCGTCTGGTCGGCCCGTAAGTACTGACCGTCTCGGCTGCTCGCAGGTCCCTGGCGCCCGTGCGGTTGCCCCCCGCCGGGTGCGGGTGCGATTTGCGGGGACTATTCCCGGTTTTCACACCCGCAACTTCGGCTCGGCGGAATCTGTCCTCGGGCGGATCGCCGGGTCGGGCGGCGTCAGGCTGCGCCGGCGCCGACGGCGCACCGGGGGCACAGGCCCTCGAGCAGCACGTGCGCCTGCTCGACCTCGAAGCCCTCTTGCAGCAGCGTGACGTCGATCTGGTCGAGGGCGATGTCGCGCAGCTCGCCGCACAGCGCGCAGCGGAAGTGGTGGTGGGCGCTGACGTTGGCGTCGTAGCGCCGCGGCCCGGGGCCCTCGACGACGCCGATCAAGCCGGCCTCGACCAGCTCGCCGAGCGCGTTATAGGCGGTGCCCCGGGACAGCTCGGGAAGGTGGACGCGCGCCTGCTCGAACACCTCCTCGCCGTCAAGGTGGGCGTTCGACGCGTCGGCGCCGGCGGCGCGGGCGAACACGCTGTAGATCGCCCGTCGCTGCGCGGTGGGACGCAGGCCGCGGGCGCGTAGAAGCTGGGCGAACCCGAGGTTGGCCGGGGTGCTGGCTGGACGGGGAGGCATCGAGGTACCCGGGTTCAGGGTACCGGTGTGCTTCGCCCGGCCGACGCAGTGATGGCGAGGGGTCAGGGCCGTGACCTCGGTCCTATCCTCGATGGCGTGTCTCTCGTTCCCGCCGATCGCCGTCGAGAGCTGCCCGATGAGCCGGGTGTGTACCTGTTCCGGGACCGCCGCGGCAAGGTCATCTACGTCGGCAAGGCCAAGTCGATCCGCAAGCGGGTCGCGTCGCATTTCACCAATCCGAGCACGCGCGGTGGCGAGGGCCTCGTCGACATCATCGACCAGATCGAAGCGCTCGTCGTGCACACCGAGGCCGAGGCGCTGCTGGCGGAGCAGAACTTCATCAAGCAGTACAAGCCCCGCTTCAACATCCGCCTGCGCGACGACAAGTCGTATCCGTACATCGCCATCTCGCTGGACGAGGACTTCCCCCGGGTGTACTTCACGCGCGAGCGCCACCGCCGCGACCGCGCCTACTTCGGCCCCTACAGCAACGCCAAGCGTGTGCGCTCGACGCTCGAGGTCCTCGGCAAGGTGTTCCTGTTCCGCTCCTGCGAGGGCGCCGAGCCCGGCCGGCGCAGTGGCTCGCCGTGCCTCGATTACTACATCAAGCGCTGTGAGGCCCCGTGCGTGGGCTACGTCAGCAGGGAGCACTACCGCCAGGGCATCCAGGGCGTGATCGACTTCCTGTCCGGCCGCTACCGCGAGATAGAGCGCTCCCTGGAACGTTCGATGCGCGAGGCGGCGGCCGAGCAGCGGTTCGAGGACGCGGCCCGGGAGCGCAACCGGCTCCGCGCCGTGCACGCGCTGCTCGAGCGCCAGCGCGTCTCGAACGAGTCGACCGGGACACTCGACGCGATCGCGGTCGCGGTGCACGAGCACGAGGCCAACGCCCAGGTGTTCCAGGTCCGCGACGGGGTGCTGTCCGACCGCCAGAGCTTCTATCTCGACAACGAGGCCCACGGCGGCATCGGTGACGTGGCCGAGGCCTTCATCCTGCAGTACTACACGAGCGCGATGATGGTGCCGCCGCTCTTGATCGTGCAGCACGAATTGGCGGTAACGGACGCGCTCAAGGAAGCCCTCACGAGCCGGCGTGGCGGTACGGTCGAGATCCGGGCGCCCGAGCGCGGTGACAAGCGGCGGATCCTCGAGCTGGCCGAGCGGAACGCCCGGTTGGCGCTCGATCAGGAGCGGTTGCGCTCCGAGCGCCGGCGCCAGCAGCGCGTCGAGGCGCTTGACGGCCTCCAGCATGCCCTCGGTCTCGACACGCTGCCGCTGCGGGTCGAGTGCTTCGACATCTCCACGCTGATGGGGACCAACACGGTGGCGTCGATGGTCGTGTTCGAGGGCGGGGCGCCCAAGAAGTCCGACTACCGACGCTTCAAGATCCGGGGCGATTTCTACGGGGGCGGCGACGGCACGAACGGTGGCGGCAACGGCGGCACGAACGGCGGCGGCAACCGCGGGGACAACGGCGCCGGCACCGTCGGCGAGCCGGACGACTTCGCGGCGATGGAGGAGGTGCTGTCGCGGCGGCTCGCCCAGTGGGAGCGCCAGCACGACCTCTCGCCACACGACAAGGACTACGACTCGAGCTTCGCCGCGCTCCCGAACCTGATCGTGATCGACGGGGGGAAGGGACAGCTGTCGGCCGGGCTGCGCGCGCTCCAGGGATTCCGGGAGCGGGGCGTCGTAGTGATCTCGCTCGCCAAGCGGATCGAGGAGGTGTTCACGCCCGGATCGAGCGATCCGCTGCGGCTACCCCACGACACGGTCGAGCTCCAGCTGCTCCAGCGGGTGCGGGACGAGGCACACCGGTTCGCGATCACCCACCACCGGATCCGGCGCGACCGCGCGATGACCGCCTCGATCCTCGACGAGTTGCCCGGCGTGGGGCCCTCCCGCAAGCGGGCGCTGCTCAACCACTTCGGCTCGCCCGACGCGATCCTGGCCGCCTCGCGCGAGGAGCTCGAGGCCGTGCCGGGCATCCCCGGCAAGCTCGCCCGCGAGGTCTATCGCGAACTGCACAAGACCGGGGTCTGAGAGAGATTGAGAGATCGTCGGCGCCTTGGGGATGGGCATGGTCGGCGGCGCCTGACGGCGGCGCCTTAGCGAGTGAGGAGCGCCGCGCTGTCGGCCGGCACCTCGATCGAGTACGCGCCGAACAGCTCCGAGACCGTTTGCACCGTGGGGGCGGCGAGCCGCCCGGTCGTCGTCTCGGGGCCGAACGTCTCGCCGCCGAGTGTGACGCCGGCGGTGGCGGTCGGGCCGGACGAGCGCAGCCATTCGATCTCAGCCGGCGCAGCGGACGGCGGAAGCTGGAGCTCCACCCGGTGGGGACTCGAGTCCTTGTTGATCAGCACCACCCGGGTGTGCTCGTCCGGCGCGAGCGTGGCCCACACCTTGACCGGGCCGGCCGGCGCGTTCACCGGGAGCAGGCGCGCCCCGGGTGGGAAAGCCTGGGCGAACATCAGCATCCCGTAGTAGTCGGGGTGGACGAAAGCCTGCCACCCGCCGCCGGCAGCGCGCCGGAACGTGAACAGCTCATAGCCCGCGCCGGGTAGTGAGTGGACGTTCACGCCGTCGACGCCGACGCTCGCCAGATTGAACAGGGTGTCGAGCATCCACAGGGCGGAGGCGAACGTGTTGCTGACGCCGGTCTGGCCGAGGCATTCGGCGAGCGCCGCCGAGTTCAGCTCGTCGACGCGAAACTGGAGCCCGCGGCTGTGCGCCAGCGCCACGTACGGCGCGAGCGCTTGGGCCAGCCCCTCCGATGAACGGTCGCTCAGCAGGTTCGCGACCGACGGATAGAGCGGCGAGCTGCGGTTCGTGAAGCATCCCTGGAGCGCGTAGCGGTGCACTGTGGCGATACGCAGCCGAGGCGCCGCGCCGAGCAGCGCGGGCAGGCCTGACAGCCATGGCAGCTCGGCGGCGGCCGGACCGGCGAGAGGCATGTCGGGGAGGACGGCGCCCCAGCGACGGACCTCGGCGATGTACGAGCTCAGGTTGTAGCCGGCGCCGCGGGCGAAGACGGCACCGTGTCGGGTCCTGTACCAGGGAAACACCCCGTACACATCGGGTTCGTTGCCGAGCTCGAACGCGTCGATCAGTCCGGGCCCGATTCCGTGCAGAAGGGCTGCGGCCTCGGCGGTGGACAGCCGCGGTCGGCCGGCGGCCAGGTTGACGCCGAGGATCAGCTTGGCCGGGACCGCGCCCGCCAGCGCGCGGGCGCCCGCCAGCCAGGACGGGGTGAGCGCATAGCGCACCCCGCCCGGCGGCGTGACGCCGGCGACGGGCCACCACGTCTCGTCGGTGCTGTTGCCGCCGATGCGCAGGACCAGCGGCTGCCCCGGCGCGGGAGCCAGGTTGCGCAGAAGCTGGACGAACACCGGGTCGAGGGCAGCCGGGTTCGCGCCGATGTACGCATCGAGCGCGGTGTACTCGAACGAGAGGCCGAGGAAGCCTGGGGGCAGCGGCGCCGCAGTGGGTCCCTGGTCGACCGTCGCGTAGACCGTCGACGGGTCAGCGGGATCGGCCGGGCGGGATGCCCCGGCCGCTACCGCGCGTGCCCCCGCTGGATCGCGCGCGGGCCTCCTGCCAGTGGTCAGGAGCCACGTCGCCGCTCCCACGGCAAGGAGCATCAGCGCGGTCGCGATCGTGGTCTTCGCACGCCACCGCACGAACTCATCGTGACACACCGCCACACAACCGACGGGCCGCCGCCCGTGTCCGCTTGACCCGTCAAGCTCCTAGCATGGAAGCCAGACAAGTGGATCGAATCGAAGAAGAGACAGCGGCTTCCTCTGAACTGGGCGACGGCTCGTCGGCCCTGATCGACCTTGTCATCATCACCGGCTTCTCGGGCGCCGGGAAGTCGACCGCGATGGCCGCCTTCGAGGACGAGGGCTACTTCTGCGTGGACAACCTGCCCTCGGAGATGATCCGCTCGCTGGTCGAGCTGTTCATGCACACCGGCTCGAAGGTGCAGCACGCGGCGGTGGTGTCAGACGTCCGCGGCGGGACGTACTTC
>DATBYI010000730.1:0-6555 GCA_036513815.1 Solirubrobacteraceae bacterium | reverse complement strand
GACGTCCTCGTCAACAACGCGGGCAAGTCGATCCGCCGCTCTATCGATCGCGCCTACGACCGCTTCCACGACTACCAGCGGACGATGCAGCTCAACTACTTCGCGCCGGTGAAGCTTGTCCTCGACCTGCTGCCGAAGATGCGCGAGCGCGGATCGGGCCACATCATCAACATCTCGACGATCGGGCTGCAGATGAACACGCCCCGATTCAGCGCATACGTGGCCTCCAAGGCAGCGCTCGATGCCTTCTCCAGATCGATCGGCCCCGAGGTCATCGACGACGGCGTCCACATCACGACCGTGTACATGCCGCTCGTGCGCACGCCGATGATCGCGCCGACCAAGATCTACGACCGCTTCCCGACGCTGAGCCCCGAGGAGGCGGGCCACATGATCGCCGAGGCCATCCGCAAGCGCCCCAAGCGGATGGGCACCACGCTCGGGAACCTCGGTCAGCTCACCTACGCGATCGCGCCGGGCGCCCAGGACCTCGTGGTCAACCGGGCCTACCAGCTGATCCCCGAGGGCGACAAGAAGCAGCCCGACCACGAGCCGAGCGCCGAGGAGCGCGCTTTCGTGCGGGCCACCCGCGGCGTCCACTGGTAGCCCCGGGACCGGTGGGGCACGTAGCCCCGCCCCGTAAAGGCCGGTAAGCGACCTTTCATCGAGAGCGACCGACTCGGCAACGCCTCGATAACACGGGCGCAGCATCTCGGTAACACGCTGGACCGGGGACGCGACTTAGGATCGCCCCGCCGAGAAGGCTCGTCGACGACCCCGACGCCGGGGTCACCTGGGACGTCGCGAGCGTCTGCCAACGCCCGATCGAAAGGGAGCTTTCCCATGCCCGAGATCACCCGCCGTCGTCTGCTGAGCTCCGCTGCCGCCGGCGCGGGAGGCGTGCTCGCCTCTTCGATGCTGCCTCCGGCCCTCGCAAAGGCGGCCGCCGAAGGAACGCGCCGCGGCTCGCTCAGGGACGTCAAGCACGTCGTAATCCACATGCAGGAGAACCGGTCGTTCGACCACTACTTCGGCACGCTCGCCGGTGTGGCCGGGTTCGGCGACCCGAACGCGCTGGTCCAGACCGATCCCACCCCGCCGTTCAACTCGGTGCAGGGCAAGTGGATCTTCTACCAGTACATGCCCACCGGGACGGCGGCGGGCGAGAACCCCGACGGCTACCTGCTCCCTTGGCACCTGGACACGCTGTCGACGAGCGCGCAGGCCATCCCGTCCACCTCCCACGCCTGGTACTACCAGCACGACGCGCTGAACATCACCGTGGGAAGCACGACCACGGCGTACAACAACAACTGGCTGCCCGCTCACCTCGCGGCCGACGGCGACGCCCATGGCCCCTACACGATGGGTTACTACGAGCGCCAGGACATCCCGTTCCATTTCGCGCTGGCCGAGACGTTCACTCTGCTCGACCACTACCACTGCTCGCTGCTCGGCCCGACCTGGCCCAACCGCATGTACCTGATGACCGGCATGATCGATCCGACCGGCGCGAACGGCGGTCCGGTCATCTCGAACGTGGTCCCCAGCCCGGCCTCCGGGACGCCGTACACCTGGACGACCTACCCGGAGCGCCTGACCGCGGCCGGGATCAGCTGGCGCGTCTACCAGGAGGAGGACGACTACGGCACCAACGTGCTCGAGTTCTTCGAGGCCTTCCAGTCCGCGAAGCCGGGCTCGGCGCTGTACGAAGGCGGGCTGACGATCTATCCGCCGGACCGCTTCGAATGGGACGCCAAGCACGGCAAGCTCCCGACCGTCTCGTGGATCGTCCCGACCTCCGGTCAGAGCGAGCACCCGGCCTACCTGCCGGCCTCGGGCGCGAACTACCTGGCCTCCAAGCTGAACGCGGTCGCCTCGAACCGCGATCTGTGGAACTCGACCGTGTTCATCGTCAACTACGACGAGAACGACGGCCTGTTCGACCACGTCGTGCCGCCGCTGCCGCCGGCTGGCACGCCGAATGAGTTCGTGGACGCGGGCTCGAACACCACGCCGGCCTCCCCGAACTGGCCGATCGGTGGCGGCGTCCGGGTGCCCGCGTTCATCGTCTCGCCCTGGACAGTGGGCGGCTATGTCGCCAGCGAACAGTTCGACCACACCTCGGTGCTCCAGTTCCTGGAGACGCTGACCGGCGTCACCGAGACGAACATCACCCCGTGGCGCCGTCAGACCTTCGGCGATCTGACCTCGGCCCTTGGCTTCTCGAACGGCAAGTCGACGACGTTCCCGCGGACGCTCCCGAACACGATTGGCGAGTTCTGGCAGGCCGAGAACGAGGTAGAGACGCTGCCGGCACCGACGATCCCGGGCCAGAATCAGACCCCGCCGGTACAGGAGAAGCGCCGGCCCCCGCTGCCCTGGAGCCCGCAGCCGCGCTACTGGGAGCGCTCGCCCTCCCGCAAGGCACTTCCGCGAACCTTGAGCCGACTCGAGGAGAACCGGACCACCCACCGCGCCGACTTTGGTGAAAGCGGCGACCAGGTGTATCTGGCCAAGATCCAGGCGGTGGCGAACAAGCCGCTCATCGCAGGCACGACGTACGCGTTCGTCCCGGCCATCGTCGGCGGCGCCGTGGGGATTTTCAATACGTCGACGTTCACGCTGGCCTCGGCCATCTCGAGCGGGACGACCAACCCCTACGGGGCCGCGGCGACGCCGGACGGAAGCGAGGTGTGGGTGACCGAGTCGGGGACCAACACGGTGTCGGTGATCTCAACCTCGACGAACAAGATCACGAACACGGTCGTCGTCGGCATCTATCCGCACGGGATCGCGATCACGCCCGACGGCAAGACCGCCTACGTGGCCAACACCGGTCCGAACACTGGCCCGGGCGGCTCGCAGACGGTGTCGGTGTGCGACGTGGCCAGCCAGACGGAGACGGGCACGATCGACGTCGGCGAGGCCCCCCAGATCGTGACGGTGTCCCCCGACGGCTCGCTCGTGTTTGTGACCTGCGCCGATGGCGTGTACGTCATCAAGACGGCGAGCGGCCACGTGAGCAAGGTGCCCGAGCGGCTTCACCAGCCGCACGGAGTGACCGTCACGCCTGACGGCAAGCACGCCTGGGTGACCGACTCCGAGCGCGACCAGGTCGTCGTACTGTCGACCTCGACGCTACGTACCGTGGCCCGGATCGGGGTCGGAAGGACGCCGTGGAACACGGCCTTCACCTCGGACGGTTCGAGCGCCTACGTCACGAACTCCAACGAAAACACCGTGTCGGTGATCAACACCGCCTCGCATAGGGTGACGAGCAAGATCGCGCTCGGTTCGTTCACGTACACCGACACGGTCAAGGGGGGAACGCAGTTCAGCCAGCCCAACCAGATCCCGACCGCGATCGGGCTGGCCCCGGACAACCGCTACATCTGGGTCGCGTGCAATGTGTCGGGCTCACTGGCAATCATCGACACGACGACGAACGCCGTGACCAACACTGCGCAAGCGGGACTCGGGACCGAGCCGACCGCAATCGCGTTCGCCTCCTGAGGTCCTGAGGCGAGGGCACCTAGAAGCGCCGGCGCCGCTTGGACGGTGGCGCCGGCCGCTTAGACGGTGGCGCCGGCCGCTTAGACGGTGGCGCCGGCGTCGCGGATCAGCTGCCCGACCGGCACTGCCCGGAGGTGCTCGCGCGCGAGCCCCTTGTCGAGCCGGCCGACCAGCGTCCCGACCGGCGACGAGCTGCCGAGCGACAGCTCGATGACCTCGCCCGCGTGCAGCTCTCCGACGCTGTCGTCGCGGTCCTGGAGGCGCACCGCGCCCGCCACAAGCCGCCCGCCGGCGCCGTGAGCCATCCACCACTGGCCGACGCTCGGGCCATTCGAGGCATAGATGAAGTGGTGTCCGAAGCCGAGCTCGGCGAGCTGGTGGTGGAGCTCCCCACGCGTACCGAGCCAGCGCACCAACCCGCCGCCCGGAAGCCGCGGCACGGCCTGGTCGCCATACGCGATCACGAGCGTGTCGTCGGTGTAGTTGGGCTGGGCGATCGCAAACGAGGCGCGGATACCGCGCTCGGACAGGTAGTTGGCGATCACCGGGATCTGGCTGGCCGGTGCGTCGACGAGCACGCCGACCTCGGGGCGGGCCGTCGCGACGGCCGTCACCGGGCGCATGTGGACGAAGTCGGAGACCAGGCTGTAGGAGGCACCGGCCGTGAGCGTCCAGCTGACGATGATGAGCGCGGTGGCCCCGCCGAGGATCGCCCGAGTCGTCCGTACGCGCCAGGCGGGCAGCGGCTGGGAGCGCCGCTCGTCGCTCAGGATCAGCGACGCGGTCGACGGCCGGCGGGCGAAGCGACCGTCGGGCTCGGGGCGGCGCTCGAGCGCGCGCCCGAGGGCCGGCCCGATGTCAGACACCTTCGGCGCGACCTGCGCCAGTCCGAACCGCTCGAGCGCGAGGTTGCTCACCCGGACGTGGCCGTAGCCGAAGCCGTAGGAGATGACCGGGCAACCGCGGATGATCGCCTCGAGCACGGTCAGGCCGGCGCTCGAGTGCACGAGCGCGTCGCTGGCGGCCAGCACGTCGCCCATCCGGTCGGTGAAGCCCATGATGCGCAGCCTCGGCTCCGAACCGAGCTCCCGAGACACCCTGGCGCGCAGCTTGTCGTTGCGTCCGCACAGGCAGAGCACGATCGCGTCGGGGACCTGGAGCGCGGCCCGCGTCGCACCGAGCAGGTCGCCGACGCCCCAGCCTCCGCCGGACACGGCGATCACCTTGGTGTCGTTGGTGGGCAGCCCGAGGGCACGACGTGCGTCGTCGCGCGAGCGCGCGGCCAGGAACGACGGCGAGGTCGGCGGCTTGGCCCACCGGACGCTGCCGGGGCCGGCGATCGACTCGACCTCCTCGATCGTCTCAGGATGGGTGACGAAGTGCAGATCGACGCCGGGATGGGCCCAGAACTGCATCCCGGCCAAGTCGGTGATCGAGGAATAGACCGGGACCTTCAGGCGTCCGGTTCTTCGCAACTCGCCCAGCACCGCGGTCACGCCCGGATAGGTGGACACGATCAGGTCGGGGTTGTGCGCGCGGATCAGCCGCATCAGTCCCCGACGGCCGAGCAGCGTGAGCGCCTTCATCGAGAACCACCGGGTCGGGGCGAACCCCATGAACAGCCGGTACTGGAAGTCGAACAGCCACGGCACCCAGCGGAACATGAACTCCGAGTTCTCGCGCAGCAGCTTGGTCAAGAACCAGCCCATCGCGGGCAGCCCGTTGACGATCGAGATGTTGGCGTCGGGGTCCTCGTCGCGGAACTCGCGCGCCACCGCGCGCGCGGGCAGGTCGTGGCCCTCGCCGATGTCGGCCGAGATGATCAGGATCTGGCGCGGGCGCGACTCGGCGTCGGGCTCGCCGGCCGGGATAACCGCGGCCGCCTCGCGCTCGGTGTCGCGGGCAGCCTGATCGCGGCGCCACTCGATATACCGCTTGACGCCCTCGGCGAACGGGGTGCGCGCCGTCCAGCCAAGCTCCTGCTCGGCGCGCGAGCTCAGGACGACCTTGCCGTTGAAGTCGCCCGGGCGCGCCGGCGTGTACACGATCTCGACGTCGCCCAAGAGCTCCTGCACGCGGACGGCGATCTGCTTGATCGTGACGTTCTCGTCGCTCGCCAGGTTGTAGACCCGGTTGCGCGCCACGTCGTTCAGCCCGAGCGCCACGCCCTCGGCCAGGTCCTCGACGTAGACGAAGCGCCGCGACTGGCCGCCGTCCCCGGCGAGTGTCAGCGGCTCGCCCTTGAAGGCCTTGTTGACGAAGGCCGGGATCACGGCCGCCTCGCGCGCGCGGGGACCGTAGGGAATCCCGAAGCGCAGGATCGTGTAGTCGATCCCGTACAGCTCCTGGTAGGCCTTGCAGTAGAGCTCGCCGGCCAGCTTCGTACTCGTGTAGAGGTGGCTCGGGGGCGGCAGCAGGGTGTCCTCGTCGACCACCTCGTCCTTGCAGTCCGAATAGACCCAGATCGTCGAGGCGTACACGATTCGCTTGACGCCGGCGCGGCGCGCTGCCTCGAGTACGGCCACCGTACCGCGGGCGTTGACGCGCTCGGCGTCCTCGGGCTCGGCGTGGACGTCGTTGACGTCGGCCACCGCGGCGAGGTGGGCGACCGCGTCGCACGAGTGCAATGCGCGCTCGAGTGCCTCGCGATCCGTGATCGACCCGAGCACCGTGTCGACCGACGCCGGCTCGTGCCACGGGGACGGGCGCAGGTCGTAGATGACGGGTTGATGGCCTTGCGCGCGGAGCTTGTCGACCACATGGGAGCCGATGAAGCCCGAGCCGCCGGTGACGAGGACTCTCATGCTTGCGATGTCTCCGGCCGGTAATACAGCGGGACGCAGGAATGGTTGCGCGCGACCCAGTCGGAATTCGGAAGCTCGACGTCGTGGCCCATGATCCGGTGGCACAGCTCGTCGTAGACCCGGCCGGTCGAGCGCTCCAGCCAGTCGAACACGATGTACTTGTACAGCCCCGAAACCATCCCCTCGGGCAGCTCCAGCCGGCTCGGGTAGAGGGCGTCGAGCTCGCGCCTGGCGA
>DATBYI010000729.1:0-14977 GCA_036513815.1 Solirubrobacteraceae bacterium | reverse complement strand
GGGACGTACCGCCCGAGCTCTCGCTGCTGGAGCAGGGTCAGGTTGTTGAAGTTCGGGGCGATGCTCGCCTTCAGCCGCGCCACCGTATCTCCCGAAGGTCCCCAGTTCGAGGCGACGGCCAAGAACGCCACCGCCACCGCGGAGCCGACCGCGACCCGCACGGGCACCACCCAACCGGGGCGGCGACTCACCGGCGTACCCGCGAAGTCGCGTCGGCGCAGAACCAGCCACGCGCCGCTCAGGCAGGCGATGATCCAGATCAGGCTGACGATGCAGGCGATCGCGAGCTGGCCGTAGTAGTGATGGGTGACGAACAGCGTGTACCAGCCGTCGAAGGCCGAGGAGATGAGCAGGAGGTGGACCCACACCCCGGCGCCCACGAGCAGCAGCAGCTGCATGATGAGGGCGAACAGCGCCGGCCCGATCACACCCACGATCCCGTTTCGGCTCGCCACCGACAGCAGTACCGCGAGACTCGTGAACGCGAGCATCGGGAGGATGTTCAAGAGCCAGCCGGCCACCACGAGGACCAGTGCATGGCCGGCGGACAGCTCGGTGCCACCGAGGTTGACGAGCTTGGCGGAGCCGACGAGCAGCAGCCCGGCGGCCAGGCTCGAGACCATCAGCAGCAACAGGAGCCCGATCGAGAACGTCATCGCCGCCAGAACCTTCCCGACGAACAGCGACCGGCGCGTCGAGGAGCGGGTCAGCACCATCTTCCAGGTGCCGTAGCGATCCTCCGAGGAGAAGATGTCCCCGGCCAGGACGCCCGCGATGACCGGAAACCCCCACGAGCCACAGAAGCCGAGCATCACGAGCGACAGCGCGGATGCCGACTGGTGCACCCACACGCCGAACAGCGCGTCGGCCGGGCTGCCGCTCTGAAGCTTGAGCACACCCGCGAACGCGAACGGCGCGAGCACGCAGAGCAGGGCCAGAAGCCGGGTCGGCATCTGGGTGGAGAGCTTGCGTCGCTCGACGCGGTAGACGTGCCAGAGGCCGCCGCTCGAGCCGACGGGCCCGGCCGGGAGCGCTTCGCCGGGGCGGAGGGCGTGGATCGCGCTCATGTCTCGGCCAGAGCCGCTTCGATGAGATCGCTGAGCGCGGCCGGGTCGAGCTCGACGTCGCTCGTGAGCGCGAAGAACATCGACTCGAGCGGGCTCACGACGAGCTCGAGGCGCCGCACCGCAACGTCGGCACGGCCCAGATCGAGCACGTAGTCATCGACGCGCCCCTGCACGGCGAGGCGGAGTTCGCCGCTCGGTGAGCGGGAGGCGTGGACGGTCGGATGCTGCTCGGCGATCTCGAGTGCCCGCTCGTCGTCGCTGGTGAGGAGGCGGTAGGCCGAGCCTGGAGCCTGCTCGCGCAACTGCTGAGCACTCCCATCCCACACGACTTTGCCGAGGCGCAGCACGGTAAACGAGTCGCACACGTGCTCGAGGTCGCCGATCAGGTGACTCGAGAGGAGCACCGCGGTGCCCTCGGAGGCGAGCTGGCGCACCAGCCGGGCCATGTCGCGGGCGCCGGCCGGGTCAAGCCCGCTGGTCGGCTCGTCGAGCAGCAGCAGGCGCGGCGAGCGCAGCAGCGCGGCGGCGATCCCCAGCCGCTGGCGCATGCCGGTCGAGTAGCCGCTGACGCGATCTCCGCCGCGGGTGCTCAGACCAACCAGCTCCAGAACCTCGTCGACGCTGCGCTCGGCGACGCCACCGTCAAGCTCGGCGAACAGCTCGAGATTCACTCGTCCGCTCAGGTACGGGTAGAACGTGGGCTCCTCGACGAACCCGCCGACGCCGTCGAGGTTGACCGACTCGGCCGTCCCGAGGGGGTGGCCGAACAGCTCGATCTCTCCTTGGTCGGGCGTCACCAGACCGAACAGGAGCCGGAGAAGCGTCGTCTTGCCGGCGCCGTTCGGCCCGAGCAGGCCCCGGACCTCCCCTTCGTCCACGGACAGGTTGACCCCGTCCACCGCCGTCGTCGTCTCGAACCGCTTGACGAGCCCGTTCGCACGTACTGCCGCCACCGGCGTCACTATACGGCTGAGGTTTTCACCCCAACCCTCGGGTACTAACTGATCGTGGACCTGCTCAGCCCTGTTCGGAGGTTCGACCGCTTCCAGCAGGCGCACACCGGCTGGGCGATCCCCATGGCCGTGGTCCGGAAGTTCTCCAACGACCAGGCCGGCAACCTGGCCGCGTTGATCGCGTACTACGCGTTCTTCTCGATCTTCCCGCTGCTGCTCGTGTTCACGACGATCCTCGGGTTCGTGCTGCACGCACACCCTAAGGTGGAGCATTCAGTCGAGAACTCGGTGTTGGGCCATTTCCCCGTGGTCGGCACCCAGATCAGCACCCATGCGCTGACGGGGAAGGTGACCGCCCTGGTCATCGGACTGCTCGGCTCGTTGTGGGGCGGCCTGGGCGTGACCAGTGCGGCCCAGAACGCGTTCAATCGGGTCTGGGCGGTTCCGTTCAAGGACCGACCGAATTACTTCACCTCCCGTCTGCGCGGGCTGCTGCTGCTGATGTGTCTGGGCATCCTGTTCCTCCTTTCCGCGGTGGGGACCGGGGTCGTGACCGCGATAGGGGGACCGCTGGTCAAGGTCGGCGGGTATGCGGTCACGCTCCTGGTCAACTTCGGGCTGTACGTGGCTGCCTTCCGCTTCCTCACCGCGGCCAGTGTTCCCACCCGGTGCCTCTGGCTGGGTGCGACGCTCGGCGCGGTGTTCCTCGAAATCCTCCAGTTGGTTGGCGGCATCTACGTCAAGCACGTGGTGACGCACGCCAGCAACACCTACGGCACGTTCGCCACGGTGATCGGGCTGCTGGTGTGGCTGCACCTGATCGCGCAGATGACGCTGTACGCCGCCGAGGTCAACGTGGTGGTGGTGCGCAAGCTGTGGCCGCGGAGCCTGCTCGGGCCGCCCGCCGCCCCGGCCGACCAGGAGACGTTGCGCGCGCTGGCCAAGGTCGAGGAGCGCCACGACGACGAGCACGTCGACGTCCACTTCAGCGACCCGATCAAGGTCGATGGCGATGACCCCTAGGAGGTGATCGTGATCGTCTCCATATTCGACGCCTGACCCGCCACCGTCACGCTGATCGTCGCGGTTCCCGGCGAGACCGGGAATGAGCCGCTCCCAGGCGGCAGGTCGAACGTGATCGAGCCGTCGCTCCAATTCGTGATCGTGAGCTTGGCGCCGTCATACGGCGCGCCCCAGCTCGTCCCGCCCTGGACGAGGGTCAGGTAGCTCGATCCCTGCGTCGCGCCGAAGTTCGTCCCGCTCAGCGTGATGGAGCTTCCGGCCGCGGCGCTCGACGGCGCCACCGAGCTGATCGCAGGCGCCGGCGCGCTCGCCCCGGCGATGTTCAGGGTCGCCGCCGGCGAGGTCTGTCCGTCCACCGTGACGGTGATCGTCGCGGGCTGCCCGGGCAGGAGCGGGAAGGGGCCGCTGTTCGGCGGCAGGTCGAACGTGATCGAACCGTCGCTCCAATTCGTGATCGTGACCTTGGCGCCGTCATACGGCGCGCCCCAGCTCGTCCCGCCCTGGGCGAGCGTCAGATAGCTCGATCCTTGGGTGGCGCCGAAGTTCGCGCCGGTCAGCGTGACCGCGTCGCCCGGCGCAGGACTGGCGGGTGAGGTCGAGGTGATCGTGGGCGGAGGGAGCGGGGCCGCCGCCGGCGGACCCGGCTGGCTGGCGGTGACGCTCTCCGCTCGCCCGGCGCTCCGATAGGACGCCGTCGCCACCAGCGTGGCGGTCGCGGGCGAGCTCACCCCCGACGGTGCCGTCACCGTCCACGACTCGGTCTTGGACGCCCCGTCGGTGAGATCGCCCGCCCGGACTGGCGAGGCCGGCGTCACGGTCCAGCCGGCCGGCGCAGTGAGTGCCACCGACAGGCCATGCGCCCCGCCTGGACCGTCGTCGACTTCGGTCGTCGTCACCGTAGTTGAGCTGCCGGCCTGGATGCTCAGCGGCGACGAAGGGTTCACGCTGAGGTCGACCGCCGCCGGCTCGCGAGAGCTGATCGTCGTCCCGCCGATCTCGGTCAGCACCACGCCGGCGCGCAGCGGCAGACCGTCGACCGGGACGCTCAAGGTCCGCGTGGCCTGGTCGTAGCGCCACCCGGCCGGGGATAGACGCCGTCCGTCGAGCAGCACCCGATGGGGCGCGCTCACGGACGGGATCTGGACCGTGAAGCTCCGGGCGCTTGGCTGTCCTGGATAGCGACCGCCGGCCGGTCCGATCGCGACGTTGGTATTCCGGCCGCCGCCCGACGGCCAGGTCGCGATCGGGGTGTGGCTGTCCTGACCGCGCTCGTATCCGTTCCCGGCCCCGGCGTCCTGGTAGAGCGAGAGAGACTTCGCCGCGCCCGGGTAGACGCGCACGATCGTCGGCGCGCCTGGACGGGCGCCGACGTGGCTCATCGGGGCCTGCTCGGGGACGATGCCGCCGGCCTTGACGAACACTGGCATCCGGTCGAGGGGCACGGTCAGCGTGCGCTCGGACGGCCCGTTGAAGGTGGCTCCCGTGAACCAGTCCGTCCACTGACCTGGCGGGAACCAAACCGACTCCGTGGTGACGTTGCCGGGCGTCGTGGTGGGTGCCACCAGGACGTTCGGGCCGTACAGGTACTCGGTCGGGTTGGAGTACGCGGCCGCCAGGTCGGGATAGTCGAGGTACAGCGGGCGGTTGATCGGTAGGCCGCTCTGCACCGCCTGGTCGGCGAGCGTGTACGTGTAGGGCACGAGCGCCTCGCGCAGGCGCAGGAAGCTCGCCGAGATCGCGTCGGCCGGTTGTGGGTAGTCCCACGGCAGCCGGTTGCCGGCGGAGGAGTGAAGTCGGAGGATCGGCTGGAACGCGCCCAGCTGGACCCAGCGGACGTAGATGTCGGGATCGTCCGACGGGTTCGCCCCCGACGGGATGCCGGGTGGCTGGCCGAGGAAGCTGCCGATGTCGTCGCTCACGTACGGCTCGTCGATGCTCGACTCGTCCGCGGCGAGCTGGGCTTGGAACGCAAGCGTGTTCCACGTCCCCCAGGTGTCGCCCGTGAAGGCCAGCGTCGAGGTGTGACCCGCCCACGGCCCGGCCGGGTAGACCTCGTCGGGGTTCTGGTAGGAGCTGCCGGTCCGCGAGAGGACGAACCCGCGCTCACCCTGGTTGGTCAGCTCCTGGGCGTATAGATGGTTGATCCAGGCGTCCGGCGTGACGCCGGGGTCCGACGCGGTCGAGGCGTCGCAGCACCAGTCCAACCACCAGAACGACACGCCCTGTGACTCGAACGGCTGGTGCAGCGCGAAGTAGGACTCGGCCTGCGGGATGCTGCTCCAGTCCCACACCTTGCACGTGCCGCTGGGGGTAAAACACGAGTTGTCCTCGGCCAGCGAAGTGCCGGCGAGGGCCTGCGTGGCGGCGAGCTGGGGATCGGGGGGATCTTGGTCGGCGATGCTGGCGTGGATATTCAGGGTGACGTGGATGCCCTGCTGCTTGGCCCAGCTCAGGAACCCCGTCGGATCCGGGAACAGCGACGAGTTCCACTCCCAGCCGTCCCAATCGTTGGGCGACTTCCAATTAGTGTCGACCGACAGCGTGTCGAGCGGGACGTGGTTCGCCCGGAAGGCCGGGATCAGCGTGTTCTCGTAGTCGGAGGTGCTGTAGGCGTAGTAGCGCGAGAACCACACCCCGAACAGGTACTCGGGCAGCAGCGGCGAGGGTCCGGTGAGGCGATTCAGGTCCTGGAGCGCCTGCGTGTAATCGTGTCCGTAGGCGAACAGGTAGCCGTCCTCGACATCTCCGCCCGATGGACGCGGTGACACCCACCCGTCCGAGTTCCATACCGCGCTCTGAGTGTCGTCGAGCAGGCGGTAGCCGGCCTGGTCGAGGATGCCCGGGTGCATCTCGGGCAGGGCGGCGCTGCACTGAGCCGCGGTGGGCGTGCCCGTCGGGCAGCTGTAGCCCGGGCCGTAGGTCGCCGTGTCGAAGCCGCGGGTGTAGCCGCCGAGGTACTGCATGTTCGGTTCGGTGGGCGCCGACGCGTTCACCGGCGAGACCGACAGCGTGTCGACGTTCGCGTTGCAG
Source organism: Solirubrobacteraceae bacterium (assembly GCA_036513815.1). Taxonomy (GTDB): domain Bacteria; phylum Actinomycetota; class Thermoleophilia; order Solirubrobacterales; family Solirubrobacteraceae; genus Palsa-465. Next base: position 8,904 of record DATBYI010000729.1, on the reverse strand, counting down.
CTGTCGGCGGCGGCGCACAGCACGCCGACCGTGTTCGTGCCGTCGTTCAAATTGACCTTGGCCGTGACCGTCGACCAGTCGTCCCAGCTGCTCGTGGCCGGGAGGGTCAGCGTCTGCACGTCGGTGCCGTTGACGGTCACGTCGATCGTGCGCGGCGCCGGGCCTCCAAGCGCGCCGATGTAGTTGGCGTAGCGCAGCGTGACCACGGCCTGGCCGGCGGGCGCACCGAGCACGGTCCAGTTGGCACCGGCCTGGTTGCCCTGTCCTAGGTTCGCGACGAAGCCGGCAATGCTCTGGTAGCCCGAGTGGTCGGTCTGGATATTCGCGGGTCCCACGAGCTGGGCCGCTCCGGCGTCGCACACCTGGTCGAACGGGCACTCGTTCTCCCACTGCGGGCTGACCGCGCTCGCATCACCGACCTGCACCGACGTGTTGTCCGGGCCGAACGGCCCGGAGCCGAGCCGATAGCGGAGCGTGGCCTCGGAGGTCTTGATCGTCAGCCACCCACCCGAGCGGATCACCCGGTAGGACGGGACGGCGAAACGCCGGTTGAGTACGTTGACCGTCGGTGCATCCTCGAACGTGCCGCTCGGGGAGTACTCCATCCGGATCAGTCCGTCGCCCAGCACCTCGAAGCGCGCGTCGCCGGCGAGTACGGTCGCCTGCTGCGCGGCCTTGGCGGCGCCGGAGTTGACCGGCGTGGCCAGGTTGACGGGAGAGGTCGGCGTCGTCGCCGTCGACTGCGCCAGGGCGGGAACGGCCAGCACCGCAGCCGCCAACAAAGCCGACGCAATCGCTGCGATTCGCGGAGACCTGCGCATATCCCAACCTCCCATACCGAGCCCGGCGTGGCGGCCAGGCGAACCGGTCCGCGCGGCAGCCTACCACTCGAATCGTGGCTGTCCAGAGGGCGCACGACGACGTTTGGGCCCCATCCGACAGCGGCTCCTTCGGACGACGTTCGCGGGCACCTGACGGAGTTGGCGACGGCGACTTAGAACAAGCGGTCCGGTGACTCTCGCTGCGTCATCTCGAGCGGCCAGGAGCACAGGCCGCCCTCGGCAGGGCATCCTGCGCACACGCCGCGGTGCGGCGCATCGGTGACGGGGAACCGGCGCTCGAGCACACCGCGGGCGAGCTCGCCCAGCCGGGCTTCGAGCGCCAGCGCCTGCTCGCGCGTGAAGATCGCCACCGCCGGTCGCTGGGGAAGCTCGAGAAAGGTGTGCACGACCTCTACCTCCGCCGCGCCCGCGCGGAGCGCGGCCAGCGCGTACACGAGGCGCTGCGTGCCGTAGGCACGGTCGGCGAGCTCCTGCGGATCGGCGCCCTCGAGCCGGTCGGTCTTGTAGTCGACGACCAGGGTGCGCCCGCCCGGCTCCCGAGCGATCACGTCGAACACGCCGCCGATCAGCACGTCGTGTGGCGGGGGTCCCAACAGGAACCTGAATCCCTCCTCGCGCCGGACGCCGGTCGCCCGCCCGAGCCGTCGGCACAGCTCGCCGCCGGCGAAGCGGTCGACGAGCTCGATGACCTGCGCGGCGTCGGCGCCGCCGGGAACGATGGTCAGCCCGAGCTGCACCGCCGCGGCCGCCACCGCCTCCTCGGTGGCGAGCACCGGACGGCGGAAGTCGAGGCGCTCGAGCAGGGCGTGCACGAGCGTTCCACGCTCGGTGGCGCTGAGCCCGCTCGCGCGCGCGGGCGTGACGGCGCCGTCGGCCCGGCCCGGCACCGGCGGCAATCGCAGCACCCGTTCGGTGTAGAAGCGGTAACCGCACCGCTGGTACTCGGCCAGGGAGGTGTAGCTGAGCGCGGCCAACGCCGGGGGCGGTGGCGGCCCGGGAGGCGGCGGTGGCGGTGGCGGCCCGGGAGGCGGCGGTGGCGGTGGGTGTCCTGGGTCCGGCAGCGGCAATGGCGGCGGCGGCTCCGGCAGTCCCGGGTCCGGGAGTGGTGGCGGTGGCCCCGGCAGGCCCTGATCCCGCGGTGGAAGCGGTGGCGGCGGTGGAGGCGGGTCGGGGATCGCGAGATCCTCCGGCTGGACGAACGCCACCGCGACGTCGTCGCGCTCGGCCAGGCCGGGGCCGATCCAGGCGATTGGCCCGCCTCCCCCGAACGTGGGTTGGCCGGTGGGCGAGTGGGAATCCGAGTCACCGGGATCAGGCAAGACGTCGAGCTTGGCCGCCCCGCTCAGGATCAGCCGCTCGCGGGCGCGCGTCATCGCCACGTAGAACAGCCGGCGCTCCTCATCCGCCTCGGCCGCCAGCCTCTCGTCGCCGAGAGCCTTGTAGTCGAGGGCCGACTCGCGCCGGCCGGTCCCGGGCTCGGCCAGGCGCAGGCCGAACCGCCCGTCGCGGCCGATTCGGATGAGCTCGGCGCGCCACCGCGGCCCGCGACCCAGGTCCGCCACGCACACGACCTCGAACTCGAGTCCCTTGGCCCTGTGAATCGTCATCAGCCGCACCGCGTCGAGCGCCTCGCCCTCCACCGGCGCCTCCGACTCGCGCGACTTGCCGCTGCCGGCGCCGGCGCTGACGCCTGACCGGGCGCGCCGGGCGGCCAGATCGAGGAAGCCGCGCAGGTCGGGCCCGTGCGCCGCCTCGTGCTCGCGGGCGAGACGCATGAGCTTGCGGACGTTCGCGAGCCGGCGCTGCCCGCCGGGCATCGCCAGCACGGTCAGGTCATAGCCCGTTTGCTCGATGGCGCGTTCGATCAGGCCCTCGGGACCCAGGCGCGCGGCCGCGTCTCGCTCGACGGCGAAACGGTTCGCGAACCGGCCCAGCAAATCCCTATCCACAGCTCCAAGTGAGTTGAACGCACCGTCGGGCGTGCGGAGCACGGCGAAGGGATCGCGGCGGCGCTCCCGCGCGGTCGCCGCCAGCACGACCAACGCGTCGGCGGATACCCCGACGAGCGGCGAGACGAGGACCGTATACAGGGCCTCCTCCGCGCGCGGGTTGGCGAGCGCCTCGAGATAGCTGACCATGTCGATCACCTGGGGATGGGCCCAGTAGCCGCGGCCGCCGATCACGTAGGTGGGGATCCCGCGGTCCTCGAGAGCCCGCTCGTAGACCCGCAGATCGGTGGTGGCGCGGGTTAGGAGCACCACGTCGCGGGGCGCGGTGCCGGAGCCGAGCAGCCGCTCCAGCCGCGCGGCGAGCGCGCGCGCCTCGGCGACGCGCCAGGGCGCGCCGAGGCCCTCCATCGCCCAGTCGGCTCCCTTGTCCGCCACGAGCAGCTCGACGAGCGGCTCGTCGGTCGGCGTCGCGGGTTCGCGGCCGGCCAGGAGGGGGCGGAAGCGATCTCCGAGCTCGCGTTCGAACAGGCCGTTGATCACGGCCAGGATCTCCGGGCGCGAACGGAAGTTGGTGTCGAGCGTCGCCCGCGCACCGAGCTCGCCCAGCGCGGCGCCGCGGCGCTCAAACAGCTCCACGTCCGCGTGGCGGAAGCCGTAGATCGACTGCTGGGCGTCGCCGACCGTGAACAGGTTCGATCCCGCCAGCAGCTCGATCAGCTCGAGCTGGACGTGGTTGGTGTCCTGGAGCTCGTCGACCATGATCCGGGCAAAGCGCGTGCGGTAGCGCTCCCGCAGCTCGCCGTCGGTGCGCAAAAGCTCGCGACACTCGAGCTCGAGGTCCTCGAAGTCGAGCGCCGAGACCTCGCGCTTGGCGCGCGCGTAGCGCTCAGCGAACACTCCGAGGAGCCGGTCGAGCAGATCGTGGACCCGAACCGCCCGGCGGTACTCGCAGGCGATCCGGAACGCGACCAGCGCCTCGCCGTACCGGAGGCACGCCTCGGTGCACAGCGCGGCGCCGTTGCCACCCGGGAGGCCGACGGCCCACAGGTCGCCCGGCCACGGGTCGTCGAGCTCGCGCAGGGCGGCGCACCGCTCGAGGCGGGCCAGCGCCTCGATCACGCGTGCGCCGGGCTCGTCGATCGCGCCCAGCTCCGCGGCCGCGGCGTTCCGAGCGTCTCGTAAGGCCGAGCGTGCCGCCTCGAGGTCGGGCGCCGGCCCGAGCGCCGGCAGGGCCGGCCGGCGCTGGCCACGCGAGCGCAGCTCGCCGTGTACGTGCAGGATCGCGCTGCGCAGCCCGCCCGCGCCGTAGCCGGCGATCAGGTCGATCGTGGCGGGGTGGCTTCGCGCGAGCTCTTCGAGCGCCTCGTCGAACGCACCGTCGGCCAACCGGTCGGCGTCGGGGGCGTCGAGGACGACAAACGCAGGGTCGAGTCCCGCGGTCAAGGCGTGAGCGCGCAGCACCCGCGAGCAGAAGCCGTGGATCGTCGAGATGAACGCGCCTTCGGTGGCGCGGGCCGCCTCGTCGGCGTCGAGCTCGCGGAGCCGCGCCCGGATCCGCTCGCGCATCTCGGCTGCCGCCTTCTCGGTGAAGGTGATCGTGAGGATCGAGCTGACCTCCAGCCCGTCCTCGAACACCGAGCGCACGAACCGCTCGACGAGCACCGACGTCTTGCCGCTGCCGGCACCTGCGTCGAGCAGCAGATCGCCGTCGCGGCGCTCGATCGCCACCAGCTGCTCCTCGGTGAATGCGCGTTCGGCCGTGGCAGGCTCCGAGAGGTCAAGCACGACAGATCCCGGGGAAGCTGCAACCGTCGCGCGAGCACGTCGCCGGGCACGGCTCGAGCTCCCCGGCGCGCAGCCGCGCGGCCAGCGCCAGCGCGCGGGCCCGGGCGTCGTCGAGCACTTCTTCGAGCTCGGCCTGGTCCCGGGCGTCGTTGGCGACGAGCCCGCCGCCGGGCGCCGCTCCCTCCAGGTAGACGCCGCGCGCCCGCAGGTCGCCGCCCCCGAGGGGCTGGTAAAAGCCACCCACCGGTTCGAGGCTCAGGAGCTGGCGCACCGCCAGCATGTACAGCGCGACCTGAAGCTCGCGGTCGATCGCCCACCGGGCGCCCTGATGCTCCGGGCGGGCCGAGCCGCTCTTGTAGTCGCGCACGATGGCCCGCCCCTCTGGCCCTTGATCTACTCGATCGATGATCCCGCGCAGGCGAACGTCCTCGCTGAGTTCGAGGGCCGGCAGCGAGTTGGAGTCATCGTCGAATCCGAACCGGAGCTCGAGGCCGTAGGTCGGCCAAGGCCAGTCGCCGCGGGCCTCGTGGGTCAGATACCGGCGCAGGTCCGCGGCCACCGAGCGCGCCCAGCCCGCCCGGACGGCGTCGCCCCGGCCGACGGCGATGTCGTGCGACGTGGCGCCCAGCACATCGTCGAGGAGTTCCAGCGCGTGCGGCAGCGAAGCTTGGGTGACCGGTTCGCCGAGCCGGCGTAACACCTGCTCGAGCACGCTGTGCATGTAGCTCCCGCGGGCGAGAGCATCCGGGTCGGGCTCGAGCTGGTCGGGCTGGAGCTCGCGCTCGATCAGCCACTTGACTGGACAGTCGGCATACGTCTCGAGCGCCCCGGCCGAAAGGATCCGGCTGTGGCGCACGTGCTCGAGTGCGGCCGGCCCGAGTGAGCCGATCGGAGATGGCACGTCACCGGCCGGTGGCGCCGAGGTGGCAGCTCGCGTCCGCGCCAATTCCCGCTCGGTGGGCGCGTCGCTGGCCGGCCAAACCACGTCGGACAGCATCCGCCGGCGCCGGCGCTCGGGCCAGTCCTCGACGAGCAGCTCGGCCACGTCGGCCAGAAACGGCGAGGGCAGCGACAGGTTGCCCTCCTCGTCGGAGCTTCGGTAGGCGAGGATCACCCGCTCGGTGGCGCGCGACACGCTCGTGTAGAACAGGTAGCGCTCGCGCGCGAGCGCGTCCTCGCGTGGCCGCAGCCGCAGCCCGCTGCAGGCGGCCAGCTCGCGGCGGAGCTCGTCGGACAGGAACGGCTCCGGAGCGGCTGCGAGCGGGAACTCGCTCTCCTGGAGTCCGCACACCACGACGGCGCGGAAGCGCCGGGCCCGGATCGATAGCGGGTCGGACAGCAGCACCGCACCCGTGGGGGCGACCGGCGGAGCGGAGACCTCGAGCGTCTCGAGCAGCTCGATCAGCTCGGCCCCGGATGGCCGCTCGTTCAGCTCTTCGAGCTCGGCCAGGGCGCGGGTGAGCGTCCCGAGCGCACGGGCGTCAAGCTCCTCGTCCCGGTCGAGCAGCGCCGCCTGTCCGCGGTGCGAGGCGGACAGCAGCCGCTGAGCTTGGCGCAGCAGCTCGGGCCCGGGGTCGGGGGCTGTGCGCAGCGCGTCGATCGCGTTCAACTCCTGGAATTGCTTCAGCCGCGCCCGGGCCTGCGCCAGCGAGTGCAGCCCCTCCCGGCGCACGTCGGCTTCGAGGCGGTCGATCGCGTCGGTGCGCTCGCGATCGGCGTCGGTGCGCTCGCGATCGGATTCCCGCCCGCCCGCGCGCAGGTAGGCGATCAGGTCCTCCGCGGTGGCGCGTTGGGGCTCAAGCAGCGCGCACCGTGCGAGCGCGAGCAGGCCGCGACCCAGCGTGGTCCGCGCCACCGGTGTGCGCCGGCTGACCGAGACGGGGACGCCGTAGCGCGCGAACGCGTGCTCGACGAGCGCGGCGCTCCGCTCCGGCGACCGATAGACAACCGCGATCTCCTCGGCCGGGATCCCGACGCGTAGCAGCCCGAGCACCTCGGCCGCCGCGAGCTCGACCTCGGCCAGCTCTCCCCCGGCCTCGAGTAGCCCGATCGATCGGCCCGGATCGATCCGGGTCGGCGACGGCTCGAACAGACGGCGCTCGAGGTGGTGCAGTGCGTCTCGCGAACCCGGCTCGTAGTGCTCGCCGAGCGCGGGCAGCTCGATCAACCGGTCGGCCAGGGGCCGCAGCTCCTCGACTGCCTCGGCGCGGGCCGCGAGGGCTGTCCGCCCCGGCTCGTAGGTCAGTGAGACGGTGACCTCCGCGCCAACCACACGGGCGAGCGTCTCGATCGCGTCACGCTCGAGCGGGTGCAGATCGTCGAATCCGTAGAAGAAGACCGGCTCGCCGCCCCACCGCGCCGGCGCGGCACGAAGCGCGTCGAGCGCTCGCCACGCATGGAGTTCGGCGTCTACACGGCCGAGCTGGCTCAAGCGGGCCGCATAGGCGCGGTAGATGGCTGCCACGTCCCGGGCGTAGGGGTCGCGGCGCGGATCCTGCGCCGCCCAACTGTGCATGGCCGCCGCAAACCGCTGGGGCGTCACGAGCGAGCGCTCGAGCTCGGCGATCAGCTCGCCCGCCGCGTGCGAGAAGCCCGCCGTGCCGGCCGCCTCGCGCAGCGCGTCGAACTCGAGCCCGGCCACCGCGCGCTCAAGCACCCGCTCGCGCTGAAGCGCGGTGAGGCGCCGGCCGGCGTACCCGGTCCGGCCGGCGATCTCGCGCGCGAGCCCGGAGAAGGTCAGCACCGAGCCGAGCAGGGTTCCCTCGGCCGCGAGCTCCCGGGTGTAATAGCCGGCGTCGGCCGCTGTCGGGACGACGAGGATCGCGCCGCGGGCCGAGGCGGCAGCGAAGGCTCCAAGCACCTCGCCGGCCTTGGCGGAGTTGGCGGGTCCCAGTACGAGGGTGAGCGGCATCCCCCCCATAGTGGCGCGTGCTCAGGACGTGGCACTCGGGACGGCTTGGGGTCCCCGGCCTAGACCTAATGTCCAAGGCAGGCGGCGGTGGTTCATATGAGCGGCCCGTGAGCACGATGAATACCGCGTAAGCAAGGAAGCAGTTGACCCGAAGTAGATGCCGGGTAGACCCCCGAGATCACGGAGATCTCAGGACGGCGTCGCGGGTCAACACGAGTAGGAGGGACCGGATGAAAGGCCCCTGGAAGGCGTACGCCTTCCTAGTCGCCGTGGTGGCAACTGTGTTGGTTCTGTCGACGTCCGCGCTCGCGGTCGGCGGTCATCGCCGGTCCGCCTCGGTCGCGGCAGCGCCTCGATGGGTAACCAGCGTCGGACCCGCCGCGTGGTCCGGGCGTCTGACCGCGCTCTACCCCGGCGCCGCCAACGACACGGAATTCAGGACGATCACGGTCGTCAACAACGGCGCGAGCGCCGCGCGCCTGCTCTCGGTCACCGCGTCGATCCCGGCCGCACCTGGCGGCGACGCGCGGACGGTCTCCGGCGCCGACATTCGCGGCTGCCGGGCGAGCTGGTTCACGGCTTGGATCGCCCACGCCAACCGCGCTCTTCCCGCCCAGCTCGGGCCCGGCAAGGTGTTCACCGGCCAACTGGACCTCGTCATGCGAGACACCAGCACCGATCAGGACGCCTGTCGGCACACATCCCCGGCGGTCACCGTCACCGCTCGCTGAGACACGCAGTGTTCGGCGTTGTCGTTGTCGGCGACGCCGGGCGGCTCCGTGGTCGGCGGGCGCCGGCGGGCCTTGGTCGGCGGACGCCGGCGGGCCTTGGTCGGCTCTCGCCCCGCGGGAGCGCCCGGCGGCGCTTTGGTCGGCGGGCGCCCGGCAGGGGCGCCTCAGGCGAGGGTCAGCCCGAGCCCGGTGAAGCTGACCGAGCCCGCGGTGCCGCTGACGCCCGCCGCGCCGCCGGCGCTGCCCCCACCGTTGCTGGCCGAGCCCACCGTGACCGTGTAGTTGTTCGAGCCGCTCTGCGTGCCGCCGGTGTAGGCCGAGCCGCCACCGCCGCCCGCGGCGTAGTGGTTGGGAGTGCTGTTCGCGGAGCCGCCCGCGCCGCCCGAGGCCTCGCCGCCACCGCCACCGCCGGCGCCGTACGTCGCCCCTCCGGCGGTTCCGCCCGGTCCGCACGCGCCGGCGCTGCACGTTCCGCCGGTGCCGCCGCTCGAAGCGTTTCCGGTCCCGCCGGTGCCGCCGGTGCTGGTGAGGGCGAACGGGAAGCCGCCGGCGGTCAAGGTGCTGCCGCCGGGCCCGCCGATCGCAGAAGACACGGTCGTCCCGCTCGCACCGACATTCGACCCGGGATTGGTGGTCGGGCCGCCGCCTCCCGCGCCGCCGGCGCCGGTGGTGCTGCCGCCGGCGCC
>DATBYI010000728.1:0-4490 GCA_036513815.1 Solirubrobacteraceae bacterium | reverse complement strand
GCGGCCTCGTCGATCGAGTCTCCGCGCCCCAGGCCGAGCGTGAACGCCGCCGCGAACGAGTCCCCGCAGCCGTAGGAGTCGTGTGGCTCGCCCGGGAGCGGCACGGCATTCCACCGGCCCTCGGATTCACCCCACCACCGACCCCCGCGCTGTCCCTCGGTGGCCACCAGCAGGCGCGTGTGCCCGGCGACGCGGTGGGCCCACGCGGACTCGTCATGATCGCTTTCGCTGAAGATCAGGGCGTCGATCCGGACGCCAGCCGACTCGAGCACGTTCCGCGCCCGCGGCGAGGCGACGACCGCTCCAGCGCGGCGCGCGTGACGCAGAGCGCCGGCGTCGCCGGCGGTGAAGTACACGGAGGAGACGTGGTCGAGACGCTCCCAGCCGAGCTCGTCATCGGCCCGCGGCTCCAAACGCTCGCCGAGCGTGATGATCGTGCGCTCGTCGCCCTCGAGCAGCGTCGTCGCGCGCCGGGTCGGCCGATCGCGCCAGGCGACGTGCACGAATACGCCGCGATCCTCGAGCTGGGCCAGCGCGGCGCGGCCGTTCGCGTCATCACCGAGCGCGGTGTAGAAGTCGACCTCGGCCCCGAGCTCGGCCAACATCACGGCGGCGACTGCGCCACCGCCGCCGGCGCGCAGGAACGCGCTGGCGGCGTGGACCACCTCGCCCTGGCGGGGAAAGGTCTTGAGCTGGAGGAAGTCGACCCACTCGACGTGGCCGATGACGGCGACTCTGGTCATCGTGCTCTAGTGTGCCGGTCATGGACGAGGGTCTGCCTATTGCCTACGAGGTGCTCGAGAAGGGGATCCCGGTATTTGCGTCCGGTGGCGAGCAGGTCGGGACCGTCGACCACGTCGTGGCGGCGCCCAAGGAGGACATCTTCCACGGGATCGTGATCAAGGCAGAGCACGGCCGGCGTTTCGTGAGCGCGGATGAGATTCAGTCGCTGCACGAGCGCGGGGTGGACCTTCGGATCGACGCCGCGGCGGCCGCGGCGCTGCCCGAGCCCCACGGTGGCGCACCGGCGTGGCGGGAAGTCGAGCCGGGGGTCAAGCCGAGCAGGTGGCAGCGACTCCTCGATCTCACTACGGGCAAGGACCCACGGTCTAGGGGCTGGGAAGAGGAAGACTGAGGCCGGCGTCCTCGAGCCATCGCCTGAGGTGCTCGGGGGACTCGAACTGGATCGCCTGAAGGCCGGCTCGGCGGGCGGCCTCGACGTTCGCGGCTGAATCGTCGATGAACGCGGTATCGGCCGCGTCGAGCGCGAAGCGTTCGAGCAGCAGCTCGAACACCCGAACATCCGGCTTGGCCACGCCCTCGAAGCCCGACACCACCGTACCGTCGAACCAACTCAGAAACGGGTAGCGCTCGCGGCGGCCCGGATACGTCCAGGTCTCCATGTTGGTGAGCGCGTAGCACGGGATTTCCTGGGCTTTCAGTCCTTCGAGGATCTCGACCGTGCCCTCAATCGGGCCGCCGAGCATCTCCTCGCTCCGCTGCGTCCAGGCCCAGATCAACTCGGCCTGGTCGGGGTGGGCGGCGATGAGCGGTGGGGTCGTCTCCTCGGGGGGGACGCCGAGGTCATGGGCGTGGTGCCACTCCATCGTGCACACCTCGGACAGGAACCGCTCCATCTCGGCCTCGTCGTCGAACAGCTTGCGGTAGAGGTAGCGCGGGTTCCAGTCGAGAAGCACCCCGCCGAGGTCGAACACGACCGCGCGGGGGGTGCCGTTGGGGTCGTGGGCCATGCCCGCTAGTGAAGCAGGGGGCTAACGGCCGTCGGCGCCGGCGGTTCGCCCTCGCGCAGCCCGATCCGGTCGTGCAGGCGCCTCAGCGGCCGCGGCGCCCACCAGTTCAGCGGCCCGAGCAGCTGCATGAGCGAGGGGACGAGCAGCGCGCGGATGATCGACGCGTCGATCAGGACCGCGAGCACGGCGCCCACCCCGAGCTCCTTGACGAACACGATCTCGGAAGTCGAGAACGCGGCGAGCGCGACGGCGAACAGGAGCGCCGCCGCCGTCACCACGCGGCCCGTGCGCTCGAGGCCGAACGCCACCGCGTCGGCGTCGCTCGCGCCGGCGTCACGCGCCTCCTTGATCCGCGAGAGCAGGAACACGCCGTAGTCGGTGGCGAGACCGAACCCGACCGCGAACAGCAGGATCGGCTGCGTGGCGTCGAGCGCGCCCAGGCTGCGGAAGCCGAGGAGGCCCTGGAGGTTGCCGTCCTGGAAGATCAGCACGAGGATCCCGAACATCGCGCTCAGGCCCAGCCCGTTCATGATCACCGCCTTGATTGGCAGCAGGACCGAGCCCGTCATCAGGAACAGGATGATCAGCGTGGTGGCGACGACCACCGCCAGCACGGCCGGCAGGTGCGCCCCGAGGCTGTGCTCGAGGTCGATGTAGGCCGCCGTCTCACCGGCGACTCCGAGGTACACGCCGGTGGTGACTCGGAGGTTGCGGACCTGGCGGACGAGGTGTTGGGTTGACTCGGTGAGCGGCCCGTTGGCCGGGGCGACGGTTATGAGCGACATGGCGGGTCCGGCCGGCTGGGCCGGCGCCACCGCGGACACCCCGTGCAGGCCGGTGATCTCCTGCTCGAGCCTGGCGACCGTGGATGAGCCGGCCGGCGCGCCGACGACGACGTCGAGCGGGGCGCCGCGGTTGGGCGGGAACTGCGTGTTGAGGACGTCGTTCACCTGGCGGGCCGAGGCCGTCGTCGGCAGCACGCTCGCGTCGACGGAGGTGAACTTGATGTGGGTGAACGGGATCCCAAGCGCGATCAGGAACGCCGCACTCACGATCGCGATCGGCGCCGGCCGGCGCATGACCAGGCGCGACAGCCGGTACCAGAAGCCTTTTTCGGCGGGCCTGGCGTCGCGGTCGGCGGCGCGGGCCAGGCGGGCGGGCGCGAGCGCGTTGACGCGCGGGCCGAGCACGCTGAGCAAGGCGGGCAGCACGACGAGGGCGAGGCTCGCCGCGAGCAGCGCCACGACCGCGCCGGCGATACCCATCGAGTAGAGGAATCGCTGCGGGAAGATCGTCAGCGACGCGACCGCGGCGGCGATGGTCAGCGAGCTGAAGATGATCGTGCGCCCGGCCGTCTGGAGCGTGCGCGTGAGCGCCTGCAGGTTGAACCCGGAGCGGGCGGACTCCTCGCGGTAGCGCGAGACCATGAACAGGCTGTAGTCGATGGCGAGGCCGAGCCCGAGGCCGGTGGTCAGGTTGAGCGCGAACACCGACAGGTCGACGAAGCTCGCGACGATCCGCAGCACGAAAAAGGTGGCGATGATCGCGAGCCCGCCGAGCAGGGGCGGGAGCAGCGCCGCCACGAGCGAGCGGAAGAACAGCAACGAGAGCAGGAAGACGAACGGGAACGCGAGCAGCTCGGAGTGCTCGAGGTCGTGGCTGACCTGCGTGTTCACCTGCGCGTTGGCGATCTGTCCCCCGCCTAGCTTCACGTACGAGAGGCCGGCGAAGCGGTTCTCGATGTGCTGCGCGTCCTTCTCGAGTTGCGTGTCCGAGCGCGGTTTGAAGTAGGCCAGAACGTAGGTGAGCCGGCCGTCGCGCGAGACCATCGCGGGGTCGCGGGACTCGTAGTAGGTGACGACGCGGGCGACATCAGGGCTGTTACTGAGGACCGTGGCGACGTGGTTCACGCGTTGTTGGGCCGCGGGCGTTCTGACGTTGCCGACCTCTCCGACGTCAACGAGCGCGACGACGCCCGGATCGATCTGGCGTCCGGTGGCGGCCTGGTAGCGGTTCGTCGCCTGGACGCTCTGGGTGGCCGGATCGGTGGCGCCGTACGGGCTCAGGTGTTGCGCCACCGAGCTGCCGAACACGCCGGCGATCACGGCGCCGACGACCGCGACGTACAGAACGACACGGCGGTGGGCGAACAGGAAGGCCGCGAGCCTAGTCATCGTCGCTGTGTTGGCTCGCGTCGCGGTGTTGGTTCGCGTCGCGGTGGTCGTTCTTCTCCTCGAGGAGGCGCTGCACGGCCGCGTCGCACCACTCCACGATGGCGCGGTGCAGTCCGAGCCCGAGCTCCAGCGTGAGCTTTGGCCCCGTGCCCATGTGGTCGGCGTTGACGTCCAGCTGTTCGAGCTGCGCGACCGTGTTCTGGTGCGAGTGGCGCATCGCCCGCAGGTTGCGGATGCGCTGATCCGGGGTGCCGATGTCGGAGAAGAAGAGCTTGAGCATTCCCTCGTCGCGAACCTCGAAGCTTGGGTCGCCGGTGGCGTCGAGCCAGTCCGACAGCGCCCCCTGGCCGGCGGGCGTCAGCTCGTAGACCGTCCGCGCCCGGCCGCCCCGCGGGTCGGACTGGCCCTCGATGAGCCCCTGCTCTTCGAGCCGACGCAGTTCGGGGTAGATCTGGCCGTAGCTGGCGGCCCAGAAGTTGCGGGTCGACTTGTCGACCAGCTGCTTGATGTCGTAGCCGGTCTGGCTACCGAGGGCGATCATTCCGAGGATCACCCGGCCGGTGGG
>DATBYI010000727.1:0-4064 GCA_036513815.1 Solirubrobacteraceae bacterium | reverse complement strand
CGAGGCGGTAATCAGAGTTGGAACGGCATCGTCAAGCGCCTGGATGCCACGAGATGCGACACGGTGTTCATCCATGTCGGCGACGGTCGTCGCTGGTACATACCGGCTACGGCGCTCGGCGGGGGCAGCGGAATCGTGCTGGGAGGTCCGAAATACGCGGACTATGAAGTCGAGCCGGGCGAGCCGCTTCAGGGCCGGCAACCGCCCCATCCGGACGCCGCCGAGTAGGGGTTCGACGTTAGACTCAGCGGCCCCGGCGGGGTTCCCGAGCGGTCAAAGGGACAGCGCTGTAAACGCTGCGGCTCAGCCTTCGCAGGTTCGAATCCTGCCCCCGCCACTGGCCTCGTCGCCACCCTGGAACCCACGGGCGCGGACGGGATCCGGCCGCGCTGCCGATGTGGAATGGGCCGGACGAGACGCGGGTATAGGTACGTGGAGACGTCCAACTCGCGGGAGGAGGCCAGTCATTCGTCGTCGTGCCATCGTCGCGGTCGCGACCGCCGCCGTCACGTTCGCCCTCACGGCGACGTCGGCGCTCGCCGGGCAGCTGCCCGTCATCTACAACGGGATCTACGGGATCTCGCAGGCGAGCCCCACGGCCAGTCCGCCCGGCTCGAACAACTGGTCGTGCAAGCCCTCGACCGCTCATCCGTATCCGGTGATCCTCGTGCACGGGACGTTCGAGGACATGGCCGACAACTGGCAGGCCCTCTCGCCGCTGCTCTACAACAACGGCTACTGCGTGTTCGCGCTCAACTACGGCTCCTATAACGGCAGCGGGGCCACGGGTATCTACGCGACGGGAGAGATCGGGGCCTCCGCGCAGCAGCTGGCGGCCTTCGTCAACCGCGTGCTGACCGCGACGGGCGCGAGCAAGGTCGACATAGTCGGTCACTCCCAGGGGGGAATGATGCCCCGCTACTACCTGAAGTTCCTCGGTGGCGCCTCGAGCGTGAACACCCTCGTCGGCCTGGCCCCGTCGAACCACGGCACGACGCTCGATGGGATCTTCACGCTCGCGAGCTACTTCCCCGGCTCGAACGCATCCCTCACCGACTGCCCGGCCTGTGAGGAGCAGGACGCCGGCTCGAGCTTCCTGACCAACCTCAACGCCGGCGGCGACACGGTGCCCGGGGTCGACTACACGGTGATCGAGTCCGACAATGACGAAGTGGTCACCCCGTATACCTCCGCGTTCCTGTCCGGACCAAACGTCACCAACATCCTGCTCCAGAAGCAGTGCTCGCTCGATCAGGGGGAGCACCTGTCGATGGCGTATGACCATATCGCCGACGCCGACGTGCTGACCGCACTGGATCCCGCCCAACCGCAGCACCCGGCCTGCACGCCGGTGGTGCCCGTCTCCGGCGGTTGACGCCCTAGCGAGCAACCGCCTTACGCAGGAACGCGCGCGGGTGGCGCAGCCACTCCGCGGCGTCGACGAGCGCCGGAAGCGGGTCCTCTCGCGCGTAGGACGGATCGGTGACGCCGGCGCCCTGAGCCATCCACCGCCGCCACCCGCGCAGATCGTCCGAGGTCATCCGACCGCTGACGCGCTGTGCGACAAGCTGAACGCCAACGGGGAACCGGTGCACGTAGACGCGGCCAGAGGCCGTGTCTGCACCCGGAAGCACCTCGACCGCGCGGCGCAGCGCCGCCTCGTCCCCAACCGCGGCCACGTATGAGAGCCAGGGCAGCGCCAGGCCGCGATCCACTTCAAACGCCATGTGGTTGTAGAACCGCGGGTTGACATCGATCAGCAGCTTCTCGTCCGCCGAGATCAAGAACTCGGCGTCGAACACGCCGCGGTAGCCCGTCGTTCGGCACAGTCGCTCCAGCCCCGCGAGCAGTTCGTGGTCGAGCGGAGCCGGTTCGAAGCAGACCCCGATGCCTGAACGGCGCGGGAACTGGAGGAGCTTCACGCACGCGGCGGCGCCGACGATCGTGCCGCTCGCGTCGACGAAACCGTCCACGGTGTAGATCTTCTCCGACACGGCGTAGTAGGTCTGGAGCACCGGGAGGTCGATGTTGGGGATGCCGGTGAGCGCCGGCTGATCGACGTTTGCCCGGCGGATCGCTTGCCACGTGGGCACGATCTCCCCGCGCCGGTGAATGACGCGCGTCTTGCCGGGCATGCGCGACAACGCCTGAGTGCGCGGCTTCATGAGCAGGGGGAGAGGGAGAGCGTCAACCAGTCGCCGTAGCTCGGGCTCGTCCGTCGGGCTCCATGTCGCCGGGGCCTTCAGCCCCGCCTGCGTCGCGCCGGCCGCCAGCTGAGCCTTGTCGAGCATCGCGAGTAGCGCGGCGCGTGAGGGCGAGAACAGACGGAAGAGTGGCGACAGCGAGTCCAGGTTGGAGGCGACAAGCAGGGCGACATCGTCGCTTGTCGGGCAGAGCACGCAGCCCGGCTTCTTGGCGCCGAAGTGATGAAGCCATTCGAGGAACGCCGTCGCGTCCTTGCTCGGCGGGCAACGCGCGACAGTCGTCGCGTAGCGCGACCACCGCGCGGGGGCGGTGACCTTGTCGTAGGCGACGATTACCGGCACGCCGCGGCCCCCAAGATCGCGGACTGCGGCGAGGGTCCCCGCCCAGGTCGCGTCGGCGAGCAGGACAGGTGCGCGTGTCCCGGCGCGTCGGTCCGCCGGTTCGGTGCGATTCATCGCGACTTCGACACGACGGCCCAGCGTTATCTCATCAACGGCTTCTCACGGCAATGGCTCGCCGGTCGCGCCTTCTGGCTCCGTGGCCGCGGCTCGACTGGCCGCCCGATCCTAAATCAGGTCGATTGCGTAATGCGCCATAAGGCGCAGGATTGCGGAGCTATGTGCGGTCGTAGGTGGCGATGACCCGCAACGACAGCCCGGTGAGCACGATGCCCATGCCTACGATCACGAGCACGCAGACGGCGATCTCGCCGAGGTTCCACCCGTCGATCACCAGCGAGCGCAGCCCGACGATCACGTAGCTCACCGGATTGATGTGCGCGAGCGTCTCCATCAGCGGCGAGAGCCGGTTGAACGGAACGAAGTTCGGCGTGAGGAACAGCAACGGGAAGAACAGGAGGAAGCTCGACTGGGTGGCCTGGACGTTGCGGGTGCGCAGCGCGACGAGCAGCCCGAAGCCCGCGTAGGCGACACCAAAGAACGCCGACAGGAGCACGATCACGACCGCGCCGGCGACACCGGTGCGGATGCGGGCGCCAAGCGCGATCCCCACGAGCAGCACCAGCGAGGAGGTCGCGATCCCGCGTACGAGGTCGGCCGTCAGCCGCCCGAGGATGATCGACGAGCGCCGGATCGGCGCGACGAGCAGCTTGTCGAAGTAGCCGAGATCGATCTCGGTGACGAGCGCCAGCCCGGAGGTGGCGGTGGCCACGGCGAACATCAGCGACACCGGCAGATGGAAGGCGACGTAACCCTCTCCCTTAAGGAACGGCGTCGTGCTCGGGAACGTCTTCGAGACCTGCCCGATGTTGACCGCCAGGAAGAAGAGCGGAATGAACAGCGTCGGGATGGTGGCCTCGGGATAACGGATCACCTCGCGCACCGCGCGGCGCCCGAGTAGCGCGACCTCGGTCACGAGCTCACCCCCGCGGTCGACTGGTTCGCCTCCTGGCCTTCGAGGCGGCGCCCAGTCGCCTGGAGGAACACATCGTCGAGCGACGGCCTCGAGACGGAGATGGCGCGCGCCCGGATCCGCTCGCGCTCGAGTCGACGCACGATCTCGGGGATCGAGCTGGCTCCGTCCTCGACGTACAGGGCGAGTCCGTCCGGCTCGGTGACGATGCGTTCGAGACCGGGCAGGCCGGCCATGACGACCTCGGTTCTCGGCACCTCGGCGACCTCGAGCGACACCGAGACGACGTCGTGTCCCATCTCCGACTTGAGCCGCGCGGGCGTGCCCTCGGCCACGATCCGGCCGTTGTCGATGATGGCGAGCCGGTCGCACAACTTGTCGGCCTCCTCGAGGTACTGCGTCGTCAGGAAGACGGTGGCGCCGTCGCCGTTGATCCGGCGCACCTCGTCCCAGATGGTCAGGCGCGAAGCTGGGTCGAGGCCGGTGGT
>DATBYI010000726.1:0-6054 GCA_036513815.1 Solirubrobacteraceae bacterium | reverse complement strand
GCCGTCCTGATGCTCGCGGTGGCGGTCAAGTTCACCGCGGTGCTCCTGCTGCCGTTCCTGCTCGTCGCCGTGCGCACATGGCCGCGCCGCCGCGCCGTGATCGTCGGGGCGGTGCTCGCGGCGATCCCGCTGATCGTGATGAGCCTCGCCCTGTTCGGTCTGTCTCTGCCCAACCTGTCGCAGCAGGGGACGCTGCTCACTCCGTTCAGCATCCCGAACCTGTTTGGCTACGCGATCGGCATCGGAGGCGGTACCCCGGCGCTGCTGCGTCTGGCCGACGTCGGACTCGTCGTGGCGGTCCTGCTCCTCATCCGCCGCCGCGGCGACTGGCTGAGCCACGCCGGCTGGGCCACCGTGGCGCTCATCGCCAGCCTGGCCTGGGTGATGCCGTGGTACGTGATCTGGGTGCTACCGCTGGCGGCGCTCGGGTCGAGCCTGCGGCTGCGGCGCGCGACCCTCGTGTTGACGGTATTCCTCGTGATCACGTTCCTGCCCTCGTCGGGCAAGCTGTGGTCGCTTCTGCATTTCAACCCGCTGAGCGGCTCCGCCGGGCAGGCATCCCAGAGCCTCCAGGGCAAGCTATCTTCGTATCAGTGAGGCGTCGTATGGCGCGTTTGACCGCGCCTCCGAGCGGCCCTCGCTGAGGTCGCGGGGTCCGATCCCTGCCCTCGCCGCGACGCCCCTGGTTAGCCGCAACTCCGGACCCATCGCTGGGTTTATGCCGTGATTATTAGCATCCTGTTAGCGTCGCGCGCCGATGCGTCTTGAAATCGAGCTGATCGACGGCGGTGGTGCGGGTCGGGCGGGCCCTGCGTCGGACCTTCCGCCCGTGCGAATCGGGCCGCGCCGGCGCCGGGGGATCGACCGGTTCGAGCTCGGTGTGCTGCTCGCGTTCGCCGCCGTGTCGGTGTGGGTGCTCGCCATCGACCTGGGGCGGGTCATCTTCGACGGCGCCGTGTGGACCGGCACCGACGGTGTCTACATCGTCGACCAGATGCAGTACCTGGCGTGGATCCAGGACGCCTCGCACCATCTGCTCGTGTCGAACCTGTTCGTCCTGCGCTCCTCGCCGGCGGATTACTTCCAGCCGGCGGTGGTGATCTCCGGTGCGCTCACCGCGCTCGGCGTCTCGTCGTGGGTGTCGCTGCTGTTGTGGAAGCCGGTCGCCGTGATTGGTCTGTTCTTCGGCGTGCGCGCGTACGCCCGGCGAAGCCTGGCTGGCACGTGGGCTCGCCGCGCGGTGCTCGTGCTCGCGCTCTTCTTCGGCTCCTACACGTACTTCTATGGGCGCTGGAGCGTGCTCGGCGATCTGTTCCCGGGCTTTTTGACGTGGGGCTACGTGTTCGGGGTGATGGCACTGGCCGCGATGGTGTGGGCGCTCGTGGCCTACGACGAGGCGCGGCTGAATGCCCATCGGTGGTGGCTGCCCGGCGTACTCGGCGCGCTCTCGAGCCTGCTTCATCCTTGGAACGGCGAGTTGCTGATCTTCCTCGTGCTGAGCGCCGAGGCGGTGATGTTCGCGGTCCGGCGCTACCGGCGCGAGTACGTCCGGCTGACGGTCGCGACGCTGATCGGCACCGGTGTGCCGCTCCTCTACTACGCGATCCTCGGGAAGGCCGACGTCAACTGGAAGCTCGCGCAGATCGCGAGCAAGCACACGTTCCCGTTTTCGGCGATCTTGATTGCGGTTCTGCCTCTGCTGCTGCCGGCGCTCGTGGCCTACCGCACGCGTCCGGCCACCTTCCTGGCCGCCGCTACTCGGACGTGGCCGGTGGCCGCCTTCGGGATCTTCCTCCTGTCCGGGACGAGCCTCGGTGCCACGCCTCTGCACGCGTTCCAGGGGATCACGATCCCGCTCGCCGTCCTCGGTGTGGAGGGGTTGCAGCTGCTCGGCTGGCGCCGCCTGCGCCATCCCGTCCTGATCGGGGCGTTCGCGGTCGCGCTGTTCACGATCCCGACCACGATCGACGAGCTGAAGATCTCCCACGAGCTCGCCGCGCCGACCCCCGAGAACGCGAACTTCATTCGGAGCGACGAGAACGCGGCGCTCGACTACCTGGCCAACAGCAAGCAGCCGGGAAGTGTGCTCACCCGAAGCTACCTGGGCGACGTCGTGCCGGGCCGCACGGGCCGGCAAACCTACGTCGGGGACTGCCTGTGGTCCGAGCCGGGGTGCCTGAACCTGACCTGGAACGCGCAGTCGCTGTTCAACGGCACGCTGTCGCAGTCGGTCTCGCGTCGGTTCGTTCTGTCGAGCGGCGTGCGGTTCCTGCTCGCCGACTGCGAGACAACCGTGGATATGCGCAAGCTCCTCGGCCCCGTCATCCGCTCGACGCATTCGTTCGGATGCGCGGCGGTCTATGAGGTGGAGTAGCGCCGGGGTCCTCGGGAGTCGGGCCGGAATCCTCGTCGGTCTGGGCTTCGGCCTGAGCCTCGCTGGCTGCGGGTCGGGCGCTCCGCTCGTCAGCGTGTTTCCCATCCCCGGTGGGCGGGTTGCCGCGCCGCAGACCCAGATCACGTTTCGCGGCATCCCGGCCGAGCAGATCGGCAAGGTCGTGGTGACGGGCTCTCGCAGCGGCCGGCACACCGGACGGATCGAGGCGGACTCCGACGGGCACGGCGGGAGCTTCCTGCCGACCAAGCCGTTCACTCCCGGCGAGCTCGTCAGCGTCAAGACCGGGCTGCACGTCCGGGGTGTGCGGGCCGGGACGTTTCATTTCACGGTGGCAACGCCCGCCGGCGCGATCCCGGCGATGCCGCTCGAGCCCGCCCCCCGGGTTCCGGGCGATGAATTGATCTTCCAGTCGCGGCCAGACCTCACGCCCGCCGCGGTCGAGGTCACCTCGCAGTCCGCCGGGGCGGCGCCCGGAGACATCTTCATCACGCCCCAGCAGGGGCCGACGCAGAACGGCGCGATGATCCTCGACCCGAGCGGGGTGCTGGTCTGGTTTCACCCGGTGCCGAACGGGGACATGGCGGCCGACCTCCAGGTCCAGAGCTACGAGGGCAAGCCCGTACTCACCTGGTGGCAGGGCTACTCCGGGGCCGGCATCGGCGAGGGGGACGACGTGATCGACGACTCGTCCTACCGACAGATTGCGGTCGTGCACGCCGGCAACGGCCTGTACGCCGACCTCCACGAGTTCCAGCTCACGCGGCAGGGGACCGCCCTGATCACCGCCTATTACCCCGTCTACTGGGACGCCTCCTCCGTGCACGGAGCCAAGAACCAGATCGTGCTCGACTCGATCGTGCAAGAGGTCGACGTGAAGACCGGGCTCGTGCTCTACCAGTGGGACAGCCTCGACCACGTGCCGCTGTCCGATAGCTACGAGGACATGCCGGAGTCGGCCGGATCGCCGTTCGACTACTTCCACGTCAACTCGGTCCAGCAGACTCGGAGCGGCGATCTGATCATCTCGGCGCGCAACACGTGGGCCGCCTACGAGATCGACGGCCGGACCGGCGCGGTCGTCTGGGCGCTGGGCGGCAAGCATTCGACCTTCAAGCTCGGGACCGGCGTTCAGTTCGCCTTCCAGCACGACGTGCTCGTGCATTCGAAGCCCTCCAAACCCGCGCGCCCCGATCCGATCGTGACGCTGTTCGACGACGGGGGTGGTCCGCCTCGGTTGCACGCACAGTCCCGCGCCATCCGCGTGCGGATCAACGGCAAGGAGAAGACCGCGACGTTGGTGAGCGAGGATCTCCACTCGCCGGCGCTGACGGCAAGCTTCGAGGGAAACGTGCAGGGGCTGCCGGGCGGAGACGAGTTTGTCGGGTGGGGCCAGCAGCCCTACTTCAGCGAGTTCGACTCGAGCGGTCAGGCGGTGTTCGACGCCCGCTTCGTGGGAGAGAACTCGAGCTATCGCGCCTATCGCTTCAAGTGGTCCGGGACACCGCAGTCGCCGCCGAACGTCGTCGCCTCTCGATCCGGCTCCACCGCGGACGTCTACGCGAGCTGGAACGGCGCCACGCAGGTGAGTTCGTGGCGCGTGCTGGCCGGCTCCTCGGCGAGCGCCCTGCAGGCGGTCGCCACCGTGCCGAGCCAGGGCTTCGAGACCCAGATCACGGTCGCCCAGGAGCCCTACGTCGCCGCGCAGGCGCTCAATCGGGCCGGACGCGTGCTGGGGACCTCGGCCACCGTAGCCACCCGGTGAGCCGCCGTGCCTGGCCCCGGCCCGCCGCTCCGCTCTGGCAAACTGCCGCTCCCATGCGGCTATTCGCCCTGCGCGGCGCCAACAGCGTCACCGCCAACGAAGCCGCGGCGATCCTCTCCGCCACGGACGAGCTCATGCGCGAGTTGATGGAGCGCAACCAGCTCGAGCCGGAGGCGATGGTGAGCTGCATCTTCACGCTGACCGATGACCTGAACGCGGAGTTCCCCGCCGTGGCGGCGCGGAACCTGGGCCTGAATCGGGTCCCGCTGCTGTGCTCGCGCGAGGTGCCGGTGCCAGGGGCACTGCCGCAGGTGATCCGCGTGCTCGTCCACTACTACGCGCCCGAGGACCACGAGCCACGCCACGTCTACCTCGGGGCGGCCCGGGCGCTCCGGGCCGACCTCGAATCGGCCCAGTAGGGCCTACTCTAAAAGCCCCGATGCCGATCGAGTTCGCAGAGCGCACGCGCCGGATCCCCGTCTACCCACTCGCCGCCGGCTACGACCTGGGAGCGGACGTCGCCATGCTCGCTTCCAACGAGTGCTGCTTCGCGCCGCTGCCGTCGGTCGTGGAGGCGGCCGGGCGCGCTCTGGCGGGGGCCCATCGCTATCCGGATCCGGCCTACGCGCCGCTGCGCCGGGCCCTGGCCGACCGCTACGGAATCCCACCCCAGCGCATCGCGCTCGGCAACGGGTCGTGCGACGTCCTGCTGGCCGCCGGCGAGGCGCTGCTCGAGCCCGGGGCCGAGGTGGTCTACGCGTGGCCGGCGTTCAGTGTCTACCCGCACCTCGCCGCCGCCTCGGGCGCCCGCGCGATCGAGGTGCCGCTCGACGATGAGGACCGCCACGACCTCGACGCGATGGCCGCCGAGGTCACCGTCGCCACCCGCCTCGTGCTCGTGTGCAACCCGAACAACCCGACGTCGACTGCGATCGGCCTCGACGAAATCGACGCGTTCCTGCGCCGGATTCCGAGCCACGTGTGCGTGATCCTCGACGAGGCGTACTGCGAGTTCAGTCTGACCCTCGGCGACACCTACGCCTCGCTCGAGCTGCTGCGCAAGTACCCCAACCTCGTGCTCCTGCGGACCTTCTCGAAGGTCTATGGGCTCGCGGCGCTGCGCGTCGGGTACGGCCTGTGCGGGAGCGAGGATCTCCGCATCGCCGTCGACCAGGTCCGCCAGCCGTTCTACCTGAACGCCGCGGCGCAGGCGGCGGCGGTCGAGGCGCTTCGCCACCAGGACGAGGTCGAGCGCCGCGTGACCGAGACGATCGCGGAGCGGCTCTCGATGGAGGACCGCGTGCGCGCGCTGGGGCTGTGGGTGGCGCGGTCGGACGCGAATTTCATCTGGCTGCATCTGCCCGAGGACGTCGAAGAGGCGGATGCGGTCGCAGGGTTGAAGGAGCGCAACGTGCTGGTCCGCGCCGGCGCCGCGCTCGGGCGAGAACGCTCGCTCCGAGTCACCGTCGGCACCGCGACCGAGAACGAACGCTTCGGGGACGCCCTCGCCGCGGTGCTCGAGCAACGCTTGGCATCGCCACGCCGGTCTGGTACAACACGGTCGCAATGAGTACCGGCAGCCGCACTTACCTCGCTTCCCGCGGCTACTCGTACGTCTACGCCTGGCGATTTAGCTAGGCGCTCGGCTGACCTGGTCCTCGCCCGCGAACCGTGCCGCGGGCCTGCGCCACCGCCGAGCCGAGCGCCGAAAAACCCCCCGGTCGGGTGAAACCCGGCCCACCCGCTTCCGTACAGTTTCCAGGCACTCAGAGAGGACAGCAGATGATGATCGTGATGAAATCGACGGCCAGCGAGCAGGAGGTGGAGGCTGTCGTCGAGCGAGTCAGAAGCGTCGGCGCGCGCACCCACATAAGCCGCGGCGAGGAGGTCACCGTGA
>DATBYI010000725.1:0-3146 GCA_036513815.1 Solirubrobacteraceae bacterium | reverse complement strand
TGGCGGCACCATTCGGCGCGCTGGCCGACCGGGTCTCACGTAAGCGGATGCTCGTGTTCGCCGACCTCTTGCGAGCCGGCGCGTTCCTCGGACTGGCGGTGATCCCGTCCTACGGCGGCACCGTCGCACTCGCCCTGCTCGCCGGCGTCGGGACCGCGATGTTCCGTCCAACGGCCAACGCCGCCCTGCCCGGGATGGTGACCGACGAGCAGCGGTCGGCCGCGACGGCGCTCTACGGCGCGAACTTCAGCATCGGGATGACGGTCGGACCGGCGCTCACCGCGCTCGTTGCCCTGTTCGGCCCGCCGAGTGCCATGCTCGCGGTCAACGGCGCGACGTTCATCGTCTCGGCGGTGCTGCTGAGCAGCATCTCGTTCGGTGCCGGCGCGCGCTCGCCGGCGGCCTCGGAGCCCGAGAGTGAACGCACCACGTTGTGGGCGTCCACGGTCGACGGGGCCCGCTCCGTCGCGCAGCGCCCGGGGGTGCCGATCCTGTTGGTAATCGGCGCCGCGGCGATCCTGGCCGGCGCCTTGATGAACGTTGCCGAGCCGATGCTCGCCACCGGACCGCTCCGCGCCGGGAACTCGGGCTACTCGCTGCTCGTCACCGCGTACGGCGGAGCGATGGCGATCGGATCGCTGGCCAGCGCTCGCGCGGGCTCGAGCGTGGCCTGGCTGCGCCGCTGCTTCGTGATCGGGCTTGCCCTTCAGGGGGTCGGGATGATCGCCTCCTCACTGGCGCCCTCCCTCGCGTGGGCGATCGGGGAGCTTCGCGCTGACCGGAGCCAGCAACGGACTGCTCGCGGGACCGGAGGTGCGTCTGCTGCAGGAGCTCGCGGGCGATCGCCTGCTGGGACGGACGTTCGGCCTGCGACATGCTGGGCAACGTCGCGTACGTGCTCGCCTTCCTCAGCGCGGGCGCGGTGCTCGGCGCCCTCGGCATACGCGCGGTGTTCGCCGTCGGCGGTGCGAGGCTCGTCGCGCTGGCGCTCGTCGTCTCGCTGCGCTTCCGCCCCGTCCGACCTGCCCCCGGTGTTAGTGCCGAGTCGCTGACCGTGATCGCCGAGGCGGCGTGAGATCTTTGCGTCCAATTCCCCCGGGAGGTGTGGCATGCCGCGCTTGAGCCCCTGATCGACGAACGAGTCGAGGAACACAACACAGAGGCCCGCCTCGCGCATTCCTGGCACGAGGCGGGCCTCTGTGTTTCTAGTCGTTGATGCCAGCTCCTGGCCGGTGAGGTTGAGCTCAGCGAATCTCCCGGGGATCGACGAACACGTCGTCGATTTGCGAGGAGCCGGTGAGCGCGGTGAAGCGAAGCGCCACCTGCGGTGTCTGACCGGTGAGCAGTCCATTCACCAGGCCCTGCACGAAGGACAGCGTGAGCATCTGTGCCGACGGAGCCCAGGCCCCACTCAGCGCGAACACGCCGATCGGGACCGCCACCGGGCCGAGCAGCGGCTCCTTGTAGACGACCGACACCGCGACGGTGGACAGCAATCCGTTGTTACGCCCGACAAAGCGGAACTCAGGGTAGGCGGCGTCGACGCACGTGTACGGCGACTGCACGCTCGCTCCGGCCGGCAGGGACATCGAGTATTTGCCGACCGAACCGGTCACCCCGAACGGATCGCTGCCGGCGACGCGAGTCGCGCCACCGCTGAGCGTCCATCCAGACAGGCTGCCCTCAAAGTCACCCCCCGGGACGAGCTTGTAGACGTTCGTGTCGCCGAACTGAGCGAACGGCTCGGTGAGCGTGGCGTTGTCGCAAGGATCAGTGCTGATGAGCCCAGCCGCTCGCGCTGAAGCGGCAGGCACCATGGCCATTACGAGAGCGCCGAGCAACCCCACGAGCACCAGGCGGCGGCGCGGAGAATGCAGGGACGCGGGAAAACTGAACAAGTAGAGCCCTCCTTGGCTTTACTGGCAGCCGAGCCATCTCACCCCGTGTGAGACCTCTTGCTTTGCGTCCCCGGCTCACGCCGAGTTTGCCCTTTTCAGTTGGCTTACGCAGGACTGATCGGTGCTCCCAACCCCCCGCCGGAGGGCCGCATCGAAAACCTGGACACCTGTACGAGGAATGGGCAGGTATTTGCCCCTATTGCTAACGACTACCACGGCTTGAAACGATATGTCCCGGGAGATGTCATTCGAACCGACCTTCGAGGACCAAGAGCTGCTGGCCGAGACCCTGGAGCGCGAGGGCGCGCGCATGAGCATGCGCGAGCTCGCCACCGCGGTCGCGCTGGCCGTCGGCTTCATCGCCGCGACGGCCGGCCTGTGGATACTGCGCCCACCCGGCTCGTTCTCGGTGCTCCCCGCCGTGGTCTGCCTGGCGGTGCTCGTCCTGGCCATGCTCGTGTGCTTCGACACACCGTTCGGGCAGGCGCGCGCGACCCAGCTCGGGTTCGTCCCGCTGTTGTTCGCGATGCCGCTCGCGCTGGTGCCGATTGCCGTGGCCGTGGCGATGGCCATCTCGTGGCTCCCCGATGTGCGCTCGGGCGGGCTCCGGCCTGCCCGGCTGCTGCAGATCCCGTCCAACTGCTGGTTCGCAATCGGGGCGGTGGCCGTAATCGCGGTCGGACATTCAAGTCCGGCCCACGCCGGCGCTCTCGTCCTGATCGGCGCGCTGGCGGCCCAGTTCGCCTCCGACTTTGCCGTCTCGTCCCTGCGGGTCCTCATGCTGAGCGGCGCGAGCCTCTCCTGGGTGCTGCTGGGGACCTGGGTCTACGTGATCGATGCCGCGCTGTCCGGCATCGCCCTCGTCGTCGCCGAGGACATCCATGACTCGCCGGTGGCCGCGCTCGCCCTGGTCCCGCTCCTCGGCCTCCTGGCCGTGTTCGCCCACGAGCGCCGCCGGCGCCTCGAGAGCATGCTCGAGCTCTCGAGCGCCTACCGCGGCACCGCGCTCGTGCTCGGCGATGTGATCGAGGCCGACGACGGCTACACGGGCGAGCACTGCAAGAGCGTGGTCAGCCTCGCACTCGAGATGGCCGACCACCTCGGCCTCGGCCCCGAGCGCCAGCGCAACCTCGAATTCGCCTCGCTCCTGCACGACGTCGGCAAGATCGCCATCCCCAAGGAGATCATCAACAAGCCCGGCAAGCTCGACCCGCACGAGTGGACGATCATCAAGACCCACACGCTCGA
>DATBYI010000724.1:0-2046 GCA_036513815.1 Solirubrobacteraceae bacterium | reverse complement strand
CGTGGCCGCCATCGAGCGCGAAGGCGCCGCCGTCGCGCGCCGCCGACCCTTCTCCTGACGCGCCCCCGTCACGTGCCGCCGACCCATCCCGGAGCGCCAGGTCCTCGGCCCCCACGATCAGCCGCGCCGCCGCCGCCAGCGCGTCGCGCCGCTCAGCCGGCGGGGTCGTCCCCGCGTGATCCGCTCGTCCTCTCAGTGTCACCTCGAGACGCGTACGGGCGGCGAGCGAGCGGACCACCCCAACCGGCTCCCCGGCCCGGGCCAGCTCGGTCGTCTGGTCGATGTGGACCTCGATGAAGCCGGCCAGCTTCTCGAGCCACGCGGGCGCGGAGGCGAGGCCGTCGGGGTCGACGCCGGCGGCGAGCATCGCGTCGGCGAGCGCGACACCGTCGTCATCTCGGCGCGCCAGCACGGCCGGGACATCGAGCCGACCGGCCAACGCCTTGCTGCCGAACGTCGGGGTGTTGAACCGCGCGCCCTCCTCATCAGCGAATGACAACACCGCGATCGGACGGCCCAGGCTCGCGCCCGCGGCGATCTCGAACCCGGCCGCAACGCCGAGTGGGCCGTCGAAGCGTCCGCCGCCACGGACGCTGTCGAGATGCGAGCCGACCGCCCACCACGGCACGGCGGCATCCGGGCACGCCCACAGGTTGCCGGCGGGATCGCGGGCCACGTGGAGCCCCGCACTCGCCGCCTCGTCCTCGAACCAGCTTCGCAAGGTGGCGTCCTCCGCGGTCCAGGCGAGCCGCCACACGCCGTCGGGGCGAACGCCGACGTCGCCGAGCGCGTCGAACCGCGCCGTCAAACTCGCCGAGGTGATCATGGCGTCATCATGCCGAACATGGCAACCGAGCTCAGGAGTCACCCCGCCTTCCTGTTCGACCTCGACGGGACCTTGATCGACAGCGTGTACCAACACGTGCTTGCCTGGCGCGAAGCGCTCGCCGGGCTGGGTATCAACCTGTCGGTGTGGAAGATCCACCGCCGCATCGGCATGAGCGGTGGCCTGTTCGTCAACGCGCTCGTCCGCGAGCTCGAAACCCCGCTCGATCCCGAAACGCTGCGCGCGCTGCCGAAGCTGCACGAGGAAGCCTTCCTCCGCCACTACGACACGGTCCAGCCCCTACCGGGCGCCATCGAGCTGCTCTCGACGCTGACCGAGCACGAGGTGCCGTGGGCGATCGCGACGAGCGGCGTCGAGCGCTACGCGAAGCTCGCGCGAGACATGCTGCACCTGCCGGACGACACGGTGTTCGTCACTCGCGATCAGGTTCGCTACGCCAAGCCTGACCCGGACCTGTTCCTGACCGCGGCCGAGCGGCTCGGGGTGGACATCCGCGACAGCTATGTGGTCGGCGACAGCGTGTGGGACCTGCTCGCGGCCCAACGCGCCCGAGCGCTCGGGATCGGCCTGCTGTCCGGCGGCTACGGCCGCGAGGAGCTCATCTACTCGGGAGCGTTCCGGGTCTGGGAGGACCCGGGCGACCTCCTCGACCACCTCGACGAGGTCGGGGTCCGGCGGCCTCTGTAGTCGAATTGTCGGTGGCGCCTGACGGCGGCGCCTTGGGCCGTTCGCGGTGGACCGCGACCGCGCAGACAACCAACAGGACCCCGAAGACCTCCCGGAAGCTCGGCACCTGCCCGAGGACGACGAGCCCGACCACGGTGGCGGTCGCCGGCAGCAGCGCGACCATCAGCGAGTAGGTCTCACGTCGCAGGCGTGCCATGGCCAGCTGATCGCACACGTACGGGATCACCGACGAGCTGATTCCGACGCCCACGCCGGCGCCGACCGCGACGGGGTCGAGCAGGTGGGGCACCACCGCCGGCCCGCCGATCGGGGTGATCGCGGCCGCGGCCACGAGCATCGCCGCACCCAGCCCATCGATCCCGCGCATCCCAGGAGTCCGTGAGATGCGGTGCGCGAGCACGATGTAGAGCGCGAACAGCGCCGCGTTGGCGAAGGCGAAGCCGAAGCCGAGCGCGATGCCGCGTAGCTGGATCCGCGTGAGCACGTACACCCCGGCCACCGCGAGCGCCAGC
>DATBYI010000723.1:0-4080 GCA_036513815.1 Solirubrobacteraceae bacterium | reverse complement strand
TTGCTCGACGCCGAGGCACAGGAGCGCCGGCTCGCGCGCTGGGGTCTCGTCCTATCGGGTGCCGCCGGCAGCCGGGTTCGGCGGATCCAGTGGCTCGAGCGGACCGCGCCCGCGCAGGGCGACGAGCTCGCCCGGTGGCTGCACGACGAGCGCGATCCGCGCATCCCGCTGCGGGGCACGCCGATGATCGAGTCCTACCTCGAGTTGATCGGCGCCACCACCCGCGCGTCGCACGAGCACGAGGTGCTGATCGCCGTGCAGACAGACGCGCCCCGGGGCGCCGACCGTGGCCGTGGTGGCGCCACCAGCAAGCTGATCGAGGAGACCGAGCGCGTCGCGCAGGGAATCGAGGCCGCGGAGGTGACGGTGCTCGGCGCGCTCGGCGCCGGCCAGCTTGCCCGCGCGCTGAGAACCGCGTTCGACCCCTACGCGCGGGCGGAGCTGGCGACGCTCGAGGCGGCGGACCCGGGCCGCGTCGCCGGGCTCGCCGGGCTCGGCGAGTCAAACGCCTGGCCGCTCGGCGCGCGCGAGCACTGGGACCACTACCGCGCGGACGGCGCCCTCCACGCGACGTTCTGGATCGCGCAGTGGCCGCGGGTCGACGTCACGCCGATGTTCATGGACGCGCTGCTCGGGCGCTCGAGCGTGGTGCGCACGGTGGCGGTGACCTTCGAGCCGATCGCTCCCGAGCGCTCGACGCGCGATGCCGAGGCCGCCGTCACCCGCGACCGCGCCGAGAACGAGCTGCGCCATCGCTTCGGGCAGGCCGAGACCGCGCGCCAACGCCAGGTCCAGGAGGCGGCCATACGCCGCGAGGCCGAGCTCGCCGCCGGCCACGCCGAGGTGCGGCTGGCCGGCTTCGTCACGGTCTCCGGACGCGATCACGACGAGCTGCGCCGCGCGTGCGCCGACGTCCACGAACAGGCCGTGCGTGCCCGGCTCGAGCTGCACCGGATGTACGGACAGCAGGCCGACGCGTTCACGTTCACGCTGCCGCTCTGCCGGGGGCTGCAGTGAGCCCGGCGGCGACCGGCTTTCTCACCTACGTCTGGCACTACATGCTCGCCCGGCTGCTCTACGACGAACTGGTCCGCCCGCTCGTGCACGGCCGCGTCTCGACCGCGCTCGTGATCGCGGTCGCCGCGCTCGCGGGTCTGGCGTTGGTGCGCCTACGCGGAAGGCGGCGATGACGCGGCTGAGAGCAGAGCGCCCCGCTCATCGCTGCACGACCCGCCACGCCCAGGCCGTCTACCCGTTCGTGGCCGGCGGGAGCCTCGGCGGCCGCGGCGTGTTCGTCGGACGCGATTCGAGCGGCGGCGCCTTCTGTTACGACCCGTGGGTCCTCTACGGCGATGCCACGCTCGACGATCCGAACGCGATCGTCCTGGGCAAGCTCGGCCAGGGCAAGAGTGCGCTGGTCAAGACGCTCCTGTGGCGCATGCTCCTGTTCGGGCGACGCGCGTTCGTGCTCGACGTCAAGCGCGAGTACGGACCGCTGTGTGACGCGGTGGGGGTCAAGCCCGTGTCGCTCGAGCCGGGCGGCGCGATCCGCCTGAACCCGCTCGCGTCCCGGCCCGAAGAGCACGCTCAGCTCGAGCTGCTCCGAGCGGTCACGATCACCGCCGTCGGTGGAGCGCTCACCCAGGTCGAGGCGGCGGGCCTGCGCGAGGCGCTGCACGCCGTGCGGGCCAGCGGCGTGGCCGAGCCGACGCTGCCGCAGATCGCCACCGTCCTGTTCGCGCCGACGGGGGACATGGCGGAGCGGCTGCGCACCACGTCGGCCCGGCTCGCCGTCGACGTCCGGCGCGCGGCGCTCGCCATCCAGGACCTGTGCGAGGGACCCCTCAACGGAATGTTCGACGGTCCCACGACGCCCGGGCTCGACCTTGATGCGCGACTGCTCGTCCTCGATCTCCACGCGGTCAAGGACTCGCCCGCGGTCGGCATCCTGATGGCGTGCGCCTCGGCGTGGATGAGCGCACTGCTCGCGCGGATGGCCGAGCGCCCGGGGCGTGAGCGGCTGATCAGCGTCGCCGACGAGTCGTGGAAGATCGTCCAGCACACGGGCCTCGGCGAGTGGTTCCAGTCGAACTTCAAGCTCGCTCGCCAGTTCGGCGTGATGAACCTCGTCGTGCTGCACAAGCTCGCCGACCTGAGTGCCGCGGGCGATGCCGGATCGCGTGCGGCTCGGATCGCCGAAGGTCTCGTCGCAGACGCGTCGACCCGGGTCATCTATCACCAGGACGAGAGCCAGGTTGCGCTTACGCGCACGCTGCTCGGCTTGTCCGAGAACGAGGCTCGACTGATCTCGTTGCTCGCGGCCGGCCAGGCGCTGTGGCGGGTCGGGAGCCGGTCGTTCGTCGTCCAGCACTACCGCTCGCGACTCGAGACGAGGCTGACCAACACCGACACCGGGATGCGCGTCAGCGAGGCGAGGGTCCAGCGCGGATGAGCGAGGCGAGGGTTCAGCGCGGATGAGCGAGGAGAGGGTTCAGCGCGGATGAGCGGGGATCGTCATGGCGCGGTGTCGGACGTCGCGGTCCTCGTCGCGATCGGCTGCCTGCTCGGGGTGGCGGGAGCGCTCTGGCTGTGGGGCGGCCTGGCCGGCGCCGTGTTTGGTTCGGGCTGGCCGCACGTCGGAGTCGGTGAGCTCCTGACTGTGCTGATCCGCCTGCCTGGGCGCCTCTCGGATCCGGCCAAGGCGTGGCCGACGGTGGCGCGTTCCCGGCTGCCCGGTGCGGATGGTTTCTACGCCGCGCTGGCCCTGCTCGCCGGGGGCGCCGTCACGGTGGTGCTGCTCGCCGGACGCGGGGGCGCGCGACTTCGCTCGGGAGCGGGGGCGAGCTGGGCCCGGTCGACAGAGCTTCGGAGCCTCAAACGCCGAGGCGCCGGCGCAGCGGCCGCCGCCGTCTTCCGATTCCCGAGCGCAGACCGACGGGGCCGACTCGTCCTCGGACGCCACGGCCGCCGGCTGCTCTACGCCGAGCATCGCCACGCGCTCGTCGCCTTCGGCCCACCGCGGTCGGGCAAGTCGGCCGGAATCGCGATCCCGTCCCTGCTCGAGTGGGACGGGCCTGCGGTGGCCAGCTCGATCAAGACCGACCTCCTGGCGGCGACCCGGGCCCGTCGCGAGGCGCTGGGCGAGGTGCTCGTGTTCGATCCTTTCGGCCTGGCTCAGACCGAGTCGCACACGTGGTCCCCGCTCCACGGCGCGGCCACCTGGGACGGCGCGCTCGAGGTCGCCTGGCGACTGGCGGCGGCCGGCGAGGTCGACCGCCGGGGCGTCGAGGGCGGCGACTTCTGGGCCGTCGCCGCCGAGCAGCGCCTCGCGCCGCTCCTGTACGCGGCGGCGGCCGGTGGCGCCGGCATGGACAGCGTCGTTCGCTGGGCCCATGGCCAGGGCGCGCGCGAGCTCGACGAGACGCTCGCGCGGATCACCGGCGAGGCGCAGGACGATGCGCAGCTGGCCGGCGCACACGCCGCGTACGACGCGGTCCGCGCGTTCGAGACGCAGGCCGACCGGACGCGCACGTCGATCGAGGCGACGGCGCAGACGCTGCTGCGCGCCTACCGGTTCCAGCGCGTAGTCCGGTCCGCGCAGGCGAGCGAGATCACCGCGGACCGGGTCCTCGGTGGGACGACCACGCTCTATCTGATCGGCGACGCCAAGGCGTCCAAGCTGCTCCGGCCGCTCTTTCTGGCTCTGCTCGGCGAGATCGTCGACCGCGCCTACGAGCGCGCCACGCTCGCCGGCGGCGCGCTCGAGAGGCCGCTGCTCCTGTGCCTGGACGAGGCGGGGAACGTGGCGCCGCTGCCCCACCTCGCCGAGATCGCCTCCACCGCGCCCAGCCACAACATCCAGCTGGTCACGATCTTCCACGACCTCGCCCAGGCGCGCTCGCGCTACGGCCAGCAGGCGGAGACGGTGGTGAACAGTCACCGCGCGAGGATGCTTCTGCCCGGCGTGGCGGACCTCGACACGCTGCGTTATTTCGCCGGCCTGATCGGTGAGGAGGAGGCGCGCGATCGCACGCACACGACCGGGTCCGGCGGCACCACTCGCTCGACATCGCGCCGACG
>DATBYI010000722.1:0-10318 GCA_036513815.1 Solirubrobacteraceae bacterium | reverse complement strand
TGCGTGGAATGCGATCGCGGCCTGGGGCACGTTCTGCAGCATCACTCCGACTCGATCGCCTTGCTCGATACCCAACTCCGAGCGTAGAGCCGCGGCGAGGTCTCGGGCTGTCTTGCGGGCCGTAGCGCGCTCGATCGCCGTGTCGAAGTAGAGCAGGGCCGGCACGTCCGGCTGCGCGCGGTCGCCGCGGTCGAAGAGCGCGACAGCGTTCCGACACTCGGGCTCGAAGATCGCCGGTACGAACTCGCTGTAGTGCCGGAGCCAAGGACGGTCAAACCTGTCGGCCGTCCCCTCGAGGCGTTCCAAACCTGATATCATGTTCAATTAACGATCGCATAGATCCCCGAAAACTTCAAGTGAAGGAGCATCCAAGGTGGACGGACGGAGTTGGGCCGAGATCGATGTGAACGCGCCGCTCGACGGGATCATCTACGAGAAGGGCGACGACGGGATCGCGACGATCACGATCAACCGGCCCGCACGTGGCAACTCGCTGCATGAGCCGATGCACCGCATTCTCCGCGCCGTCTGGGAGGACATCCGCGCCGACGATGGTGTCCGCGTCGTGATCGTCACCGGCGCTGGGGAGCGCCACTTCTCCACCGGTGCCGATATGGGCGTCCACTCGGAGACCGCTGGGATGGCGACGAACGTTACGCTCGACGAGATGGTCTCGTACACCGCACGCCAGAACCGCGTGTGGAAGCCCATGATCGCCGCCGTGAACGGCACCGTTGCCGGCGGGGGCCTTCACTTCGTCGTCGACGCCGACATCGTTGTCGCGTCCGACAACGTGGTTTTCCTCGATTCGCACGTCAATGTGGGCATCGTCGGAGGCCTCGAGAACATCGGCCTGACCAAACGTCTGCCCTTCGGAACCGCGCTCAGGATGAGCCTGCAAGGGCGCGACTTCCGCCTCACCGCCGAGCGCGCATACCAACTCGGTCTCGTGGATGAGCTCGCCCGTCCCGGCGAGGCGCTGGCCGAGGCGCGCAAAATCGCCGCATCGATCGCAGCCAACTCACCGCAAGCGGTGACCCTTACTCAGCAGGCGCTCTGGTCCTCGCTTGAGATGGGGTACGAAGCCTCCCTCAACAATGCTTGGGCGTTGATCCGAATCCAGTGGAATCACCCCGATTTCTTCGAAGGCCCGCGCGCATTCATGGAGAAGCGTGCTCCGCGCTGGAATCCCGATCCTGATGCACGCCAGCCGGTGGTCCTCACGAGCTGAATTGCGAGGGCCAACTCGTGCAGCGGCGAGCACACGCGGCGACGAAGGCGATCGTCGCCGCCGAGACTCAGGACAGTGTGGCCGGTGCCGGCGCGGTTTTGCCGGAGATCCCAGCCGCGTTATTTGAAATAGGCGACCCGCAAGATGGAGTGCGCCGTCTTGTCGACAAGGAGGACCCGGGCATGCAACCTTCTCCTGACGCAACGCGAGACATCCGGGCATTGCTCGATCGAGCCGAGATCGAGGCGCTGATGGCCACCAATGCGGCAGGGCTCGACGAGTATGACCCCGAGAAGGCCAGTTCGATCTACGCCGATGACGCAGTCCTGCACTTCGCGTCGGGCCGTGGCGGTGCGGTCGTCGGGCGCAAGGAGATCGCCAAGGCGATCGGCCGTGATCAAGCGGAGTTTGATTTCACACATCATCAGCTAGGCCAAACGATTCTTCAAATTGACGACGATCAAGCCAGTGCAATTACGTACTGCACTGCTTGGCACGAACGTCATGATGGAACCAGGGGAACGGTCTGGATCCGCTATCTCGACGAGCTCGTCCGGATTGACGGGAGCTGGCGAGTCCGGCGACGCTCGCTGAACCTCGCTGGAGCAGACGGCTTCGATTCTGCGGGTTGGGAGCGAGTCCCGCGGCGTGGGCCGAGTGGCTTGGCCGAGAGAAGGGCAGCAGATGGGTGAAGCCAGCAGCACTGACGCTGTATCCGAGGCTGCAGCTCTACGGCTCGATGACCGGGTTGTGATCTTGACCGGCGCCTCGGCCGGGCTCGGCGTTCAGTTCGCCTCCGCCCTCGACGTGGCTGGGGCGCGCGTCGTGCTGGCAGCACGCCGCGAGACGGAACTGCGATCGCTCGCGCGGGAACTGAGCTCGGCTCTCGTAGTACCGTGCGACGTCACTGACGAGACCTCCCGGGATGATCTGCTTCGCGCCACCCTGGGTGAGTTCGGTCGCGTAGATGGACTCGTCAACAACGCGGGGATATCGAACGTCGCACTTGCGATGAAGGAGACGATCGCTGACTTCAGGCGCGTACTCGAGGTGAATCTGGTCGCCCCGTTCGCACTCAGTCAGGCCGCTGCCCGGGTGATG
Source organism: Solirubrobacteraceae bacterium (assembly GCA_036513815.1). GTDB lineage: Bacteria > Actinomycetota > Thermoleophilia > Solirubrobacterales > Solirubrobacteraceae > Palsa-465. Next base: position 7,986 of record DATBYI010000722.1, on the reverse strand, counting down.
AAGAGCACTGGCGGCGGCTCGATCGTGAACATCTCCTCGATCTCTGGGTTTCTCGCGTTCAGGCCGCTGCCCGGAGCGGGGGTATGTCGCGTCAAAGGGCGGCCTCACCGCCCTGACCCGCGAGCTCGCGGTCCAGTGGGCTCGGTATCACATACGAGTGAACGCACTCGCGCCGGGCCCCTTCACGACCGAGATGACGCAGGGGGCGTTCGAGCCCGGTGGTGAGCTTGGAGAGTGGATGGCGAACCGCGCGCCGGCGGGACGCCCAGGACGGGCCGGTGAGCTCAATACGATTCTCCTTACTCTGCTGCATCCATCAAGCGCGTACCTGACCGGGCAGACGATTGCGGTCGACGGCGGACTAACCGCCTGCTAACCGGGACAACCGTACGGGCGATCAAGGTCCCTATCATTCAGACGCCGATGATGGTTGCGGCTATATCCCGGCGGCGAGCAGGGCGGGCGATCAGGGCCTAGGCCTCGGTTTGGCGCTCCGCACGCCGGGCGAGTTCGGGCACCCCGGTGTGCAGGCGTGCTAGGTAGGAATCGTCGGTGGCGCGGGCAAGGTACCGCTTATACAGCCCCTCGAGGAAGATCGCGGCTTTCCACAGCGCGAGGGTCTGGTACCACGACAGGCCGGTGACGTCGCGGCCGGTGCTGTTTGCATACCGGTCGATCAGGTCGTCTCGGCCGGGGAATTGGGGCAGGCGCGTTAGGTTTGAAAGGTCGAGCATGGGGTCGGCGGGATCGTCGGTCTCGGCCCAAGTTGCGGTGAGGTATCCAAGATCAGCCAGGGGGTCCCCTAGTGTCGCCATCTCCCAGTCGAGTACGGCGACGATCCGTGGTGGCGCCTGCACGCGGTACATCACATTGCCAAGCCGGTAGTCGCCGTGCACGAGAGTCGCCTCGCTCTGGGCCGGTCGGTTGATGGCGAGCCAGTTTCCCACTCTTGTCAGTTCAGGCAGAGGGCGCGTCGCATTGTGTTCCAGCAGATCGTGGAAGCGCTGGATCTGACGCTCGAGATAGCCCCCGCGGCGGCCGAATGCACCAAGCGGACCGGTGCTCGGGTTGACGGCATGAAGCTCGGCGAGAGCATCAACTAGTTCGTAGGAAATCAACCGGCCGTAGTCGTCGGTGGCGGCTAGCGCGGGAGGCAGGTCCTGATCCAACACGTGCCCGTCGATGAACTCCATGATGTAGAACGGAGCGCCGATCACATCGGGTGTTTCGCACTCGGCGAGGACCTCGGGAACGCGTACGCCCGCGGGTTTGAGCGCGCGCAGCAGACGCGCTTCCCGGATCATGTCGTGTGTCGATGCGTGCAGGAGGCCGCGGGGTGGCCGGCGCAACACGAAGCGCTCCGAGCCGCGGTCCAGCGCGTAGGTGAGGTTCGAATGGCCACCCCCGATCGGAGCTACCGAGAGCGGGCCCGATCCAAGCAAGGCGCGGTCAAGAAACTCTTGCAGCGGCTCAAGGATGATCGACGGCTCCCGTTCAAGAGATGCCGCATCTTGCCGCGTGGCCACGACTCCAGGACTACATGCCGCGAGAAGCTTGATCATGCCGCTGTCCAACCTCCATCCACAAAAGGGTCGTGCCAGTCATATAGCTTGCTCCGGGCCCCGCGAGGAACAGGACTGCGGGCGCGATCTCTGCTGGGGTTGCGAATCGGTGCATCGGCGTGCGGGCGAGCAGCGATTCGCGCCAGCGCGGGTGCTCGCGAAGACCGGTTGTCATGTCTGTCTCCACGTAGCCCGGCGCGACCGCGTTCACCCGGATGCGGCGCGGCGCCCACTCCACAGCCAACGTCCTCGTCAACATCTCCAACCCGCCCTTGCTCACCGCGTAAGCGGCCAGCCGCTCGTGGGCCCGTGAGCCATGGACCGACGACATGTTCACCACACTTCCGCCCCCCGCCCGCTCAAACAGCGGCAGTGCCGCGCAACAGCACCGGAACGGGGACGTCAGATTGACATCTATGACACCCAGCCAATCAGACTCATCAAGCCGCTCGGCGCGACCAAACACCGGACTGATCCCCGCGTTATTTATCAGACCGTCAAGACGGCCCCACCGCTCGCCAATGAACTCGGTTGTGCGCACGACGACATCAGGGTCGGCGATTGAACCCGCAATGACCTCAACCACCCCGCCGGTCCGGCCGATTTCAGCGGCGACGTCTGCCAGCGCGTCAGCCGAGCGAGCCGACAGCAACACCTCAGCCCCGGCACCCGCGAACGCGAACGCCAACGTCCGACCTAAGCCCCGACTTGCTCCAGTGATCCAGACGACCTTCCCATCCAACCTTAGATCGGGCGGTTGGACAAGCAAAGACGAGTCATTCACGCCAACACCTCGCTTGACATCGGGAGTGGCTGCGCCGCTCACTAAGAGAGGAGGGTTTGTGTGGCGAGTGCGTATATATCTGCGGCTTGCGCGACGTCAGCAAGGATGATGTGCTCGTCGACTTGGTGGGCCTGCTCGAAATCGCCGGGGCCGAACGTGATGACAGTCGGGGATCCGTAGCCGTCGGACCCGGTTCGCATCAGCTCGACTGCGTCGACCCAGCCGCCGTTGAACCGTCGGACCTCGCCGGGCTCGCCGCGGATCTCGAGAATCGCTGCGTCGAGAGCCTTGACGGCCGGCGAGTCAGGATTGGACTCGCCGGGCCGCAGCCAGAGCCGGCCAGCACCCATCGGCAGGACTTTGAGCTCGTAGCGCACCTCGCCGTCCTCCTGCTCGAGGGAGCGGAGGAACCCGGTCAGTGATGCCTCCACCTCGGGTAGTGTCACGCCAGCGGGTGACATGACAGACACGACGATGTCGCAGCGTCCGGGGATCGTCCAACCGCCGCCGGGAAGGGTGCGAATTGCCTGCAGCGTGACGCGTGGTTCGAACCACTTTGAGTTTCCCTTGGGGGTCTCGAGCCGCCCGGCGGCGACGGCTTCGATCAGTTTGGCGATCTTCGTGATCGCGTTGATCCCCTTTTCCGGCTCAGTGGGGTGGGCGGTGCGCCCAACCGCCGTTACCTTCCAGGTCGAGATGCCGGGGTATGCGATCTCGATCCCCGTGTTGCTTGTGGCTTCGGCGGAGAACACCGTCCCGACCCGGTCGATGACCCCTAGGTCAGCCATCAGGACCGCGCCACGGAAGCCGTCCTCTCCGTCGGAGTCCGACATGAAGTAGATAGGTCCGCCCCGCGGAGCTCCGGACTTGATGAGCGCCTCGATCGCGGCGAGCATGGCGACGTGCGTGCCCTTGCTGTCGACAGCGCCGCGGCCATATAGGACGCCGTTCTCGACGATCGCCCCCCATGGGTTACGTGACCAGTCCTCCGTCCGTGCATGAACTGTGTCGAAGTGCGCGTCGAACATTACCCCGGGACCGTCGCCGTCGCCCTCTAGGACGCCAAGCACGAGCGGCACTTGCCGGCCTTCGACGGCGTAGTGCGATACGGTGAACCCGAGCTCGCGCAGCCGCGCGCTGACCCAGAGGTGAGCGGTCGTGCTATCGCCAACCACACTTGGGATCGAAACGAGCTGAGTCAGCAACTGCTCGCAGCGCTCGACGGACACTGCGGCTAGCGCCGCGGTCAACTTAGGGGTCATGTTGTCCTCTTTCCGGCAGTTAGCATGGAAGGATGCTCGCGGAGGCTCATTCCTCCGTCCACGGGTAGGCGTGCCCCGGTGACATGAGCGGCTGCGGGAGAGAGCAAGAACGCGACCGTGTCAGCTATCTGCCGCGGCTCGGCGATCGCGCCAAGTGGCGTGCGCTCCAAGAACGCGCTCTCGGTCGCCGGGTCACTGAACAAACCGTTCATCAAAGGCGTGCGGACCGGGCCGGGTGCGACGACATTGCTGCGGATGCGTCGCGGGCCGAGCTCGAGAGCCAACGAGCGGCTGAGCGCGTCAACACCCGCTTTCGAGGCGCAATAATGGGCTAGCCCGGAGACAGGAGCGCTGCTATCCACCGATGAGATGAAGACAAAGGCGGCGCCATCAGTCATGTGGGGGAGCGCGGCGTGGGCGGTGAAGAACGCTCCGTCGAGGTTGACGCCGAGAACCAGTCGCCATTGCTTGGGCGTGAGCGCTTGGATTGGCGCGATGCTCCCGATCCCGGCTGCGTAGACCACGCCGCTGAACCCACCGACGACAGCAACGGCGTCGACGGCGGCCGTGAGAGCATCGGCGTCACGGACGTCAGCGGCGGCAAAGCGCGTCAAAGGCACATCGGTGGACGGCTCTCGTAGGTCTACGACGACCACCTCGGCCCCGTGGTGGTTGAGCACCTCCGCGCAGGCGGCGCCTATGCCTGAGGCGCCGCCGACGATCAATACCCGCTGTGTGACTACGGCCGCCACGTCATGGCCCCTTCAAGCAGCTCGGCGAGCTCGGCGATCGCGGCGCCGCCGATCGCACCGTCGATCGCGCGGTGGTCGAAGGTCATCGTCACGGTGAGCACCGGGATGACCGTGATTCCGCGGCCGCGTGGGACGACGCGGTCGGTCACGCGGCCGACTGCCACGATGGTGCTCTCTCCGGGGTTGAGCATCGCCGTGAACCGGTCAACACCGAAGCTCCCGAGGTTGGACAGCGTCACCGCCGCCCCACTCATCTGCTCCAGGGTAAGCCGGCCGGCTCGGGCGGCGTCGACCGCGCCCTGGCGCTGCGCGGCTAAATCATGCAGGCCTGTCCGGTGGACCGCGCGAAGTACGGGGACGAGCAGACCACGCTCAGTGGCCACGGCGAGGCCGATGCCGATGTCCGCGTGGCGTCGCAGGCCGGGCTCAGGCTCCTCGACGAAAGTCATGGCCAGGGCCGGATGGCGAACCACCGTTTCGGCGATCGCCTGCATCAGCAGCTCGTTAACCCCTGGGCGCACGCTCCCAGGAACCGCTGCCTGAGCGTCCTTTTGCGCAAGCATGTGGGTGGCGTCGACGTCGCGCTGCAGCTCGTACTGCGGAATCAGCTGACTGGCCGTCATGCGCCGTGCGATCGCGCGGCGAGATCTGCTGAGGGGTTCGACGTCACCGTCCCGACTCGGCCGGCCGGCTGCCTGGGAACGTGGCATACCGTTCCCGCTCGCGGCGACTGGGGAGACCGCCGCGGCGACCTCTGCGGCCGCCGCCTCGACGTCGCGCAGAGTGACGCGCCCGCGTGGGCCGGTGCCAATAATCTCGCCCAAGGGGAGGCCGAGATCCTCAGCTGCTCGACGGGCGACCGGTGCGACCCGCTGACGGACCGGGGCCACATCCGGTGCGAGCTTCGTGCCTGACCTCGTGGCAGCGTGTGCAACGACGGAGGCGACCTCGACGTGATGGCAGGCCGGCCGGGTCGCCGACTCCTCGATCCTGTCGCCTATCGTTGCCAGGCGCGCGCCCACGGGGACCAGCTGGCCGATCGTCACGTCGATCGTCGCGATGAAACCGGTCCTCGGGGCGACGATCTCAGTCGTCGCTTTATCGGTCTCTATCTCCATCAGACCAGCACCCTCTGCCACCTCCTGACCGATGGCGACGAGCACGTCTATAACGGTGGCCTCGATCACTTCAAGGCCCAGCTGCGGCATCAGAACGTCGGTGATCAAGGTTCCGCACCGACTTGGGTTGCGAGCACGATAGTCAGACCGTATCATCAAGATGCGCGTAGAATCAAGCCGAAATTGTATTTGGGTCTGTCTGAAAGGTGCTATTGCATGGATCCCGTGATCTCGCCGAGCACTGAGCCGGCGTCTCTGAAGGAGTTGCATGTCCTCATGGCGATGATTCGCGCCTTCGAGCTCAGGGTCGCTGAGCTGTATCGAGACGGTGAGATCCCGGGCTTCGTGCACACATCACTGGGCCAGGAGGCTGTCGCTGCCGGCGTCAGCTCGGCACTCCGGCGCGACGATTACCTCACGACGACACATCGGGGGCATGGCCATGTGCTGGCCAAGGGCGCAGACCTCGACGGGATGATGGCCGAACTGTTCGCTCGCGCCTCTGGGCTCGGCGGGGGCAAGGGTGGGTCGATGCACGTCGCCGATCCGTCGGTGGGGATACTCGGGGCGAACGCGATCGTCGGTGCGGGCATCCCACTGGCCGCCGGGGCCGCGTTGTCGAGCAAGCTGCTGGCCCAAGACCGCGTCGCCGTCTCATTCTTCGGCGAAGGCGCCGTCAATCAGGGCGCATTCCACGAAGCCGTCAACCTCGCAGCGATCTGGAACCTGCCGGTGATTTTCGTCTGCGAGAACAACCGTTACGCGGAGTTCACCGACAGCGCCACGATGTCGCGGATTGGCTCAGTCGCTGATCGCACCCGGGGCGGCTACGGCGTCACAGCGGTTCAAGTCGATGGGAACGACGTCGCGGCCGTGCACGCCGCGGCCCGCGATGCAGCTGCATCCTGCCGCGCGGGTGACGGGCCGGTCCTGATCGAGGCGATCACATACCGCTGGCACGGCCACTACGAGGGCGACAGCCAGTCGTACAAGCCGGCAGAGGAAGCCGAACTCTGGCGTACCCGGGACCCGCTGGTCCTGACCGAGGCTGAACTTGTCACCCGCGGTGTCGCAACGGAAGAGGAGTGCTCGGCGGTACGTGCCGCAGCAGCGGAACGCGTCGAGGCGGCGGTCGCGTTCGCGCGGTCCGCAGCTGTCCCAGTCGCCGAGGAGGCATACACGCATGTGTTCGTTGGTCCGCGCTGAAACCCGGTATTCGGAGGCCATCAACCAAGGCTTGACTGACGCCATGGAGGCCGACGATCGCGTTGTGCTGATCGGCATCGACGTCGGCGCCGGCGGCGGGATCTTCACGATCACCCGCGGGCTACACGAGCGCTTCGGGTCAGGTCGTGTGCTCGATACCCCCATCAGCGAGATGGGCTACGTAGGCGCGGCGGTCGGCGCGGCCATGACCGGGTTACGACCGATTGTCGAGATCATGTTCATGGACTTCCTCGGCGTCTGCCTCGATCCGATCATGAATCAGGCGGCCAAGCTTCACTACATGAGCTCGGGCGCGCTCGAGGTGCCGATCGTGTTTCGAACGCAAACCGGTGCCGGACGTGCCGCGGGCGCACAGCACTCACAAAGCCTCGAGGCGATGCTCGCGCACATTCCCGGCCTGAAGGTCGTGATGCCGGCCACCGTCACCGACGCCCACGACCTGCTCGTCGCCGCCGTCGAGGATCCCAACCCCGTCGTGTACATCGAGAACCGGCGGCTGTACGGCATGCGGGGAACGCTTGGCGAAGACCAGCTCCCGCTCGGGCGAGCACGCATCACCAAATCCGGCGACGATGTCACCGTCATCACGTGGGGACAGACGCTTCGCGACTGTCTCGCCGCCTGCGAGGCCAGCGAACACTCGATCGAGGTCATCGACGTTCGGTCGCTCGTGCCGCTGGATTGGGACACGCTCATCGATTCGGCAACACGCACCGGGCGCGTGTTGGTCGTCCACGAAGCGGCCCAGGATTTTGGAGCGGGCGCCGAAATCGCCGCGAAGCTCGGCGAGGAGCTGTTCGACCTGCTCCGCGTGCCTGTCCGGCGACTCGGCGCACCGGCGGTCCCGATGCCATTCAGTCCCGAGCTCGAGCGCACGCTCCTCCCGAGCCCCGACAAGATCGCGCGCATGTGCGACGAAATGGTGGCCGACGGGTGAGATGGCCCCCGGCCATCGAATTAGTGTTGGTGTGCCGCGGTTGCCCTGCCAAAGGGGGCGCCCGACGCTCGTGAGCTATAACGACACAGCGCACCTCAATCCCGATCGTGCGGCGTGAGCGACGCGAGCCGCTCTATGGTTCGATGGGTGTCCAAGCGACCCAACGGCGACTCCGGCGGCGTCCGGGCCTACGAGCAACTAGCCGACAAGATTCGCGCGTCGATCCTGGCCGGCGACCTCAGAGAAGGCCAGCGCATACCGTCCGAAGCGCAACTCGCCGGAGACGCCGGCGTCAGCCGCTCCACGGTTCGCGAGGCGCTTCGCCTTCTCCAGGAATCCGGCTT
>DATBYI010000721.1:0-5053 GCA_036513815.1 Solirubrobacteraceae bacterium | reverse complement strand
CGCCCCACGCGCCACCCCCCGTCCCGGCCGACACGCCACCCCCGCCACGGCTCGTTGCCGACCAACACGCCACCGGTCAAACCTCCACAAAACGGCTCGTATCACGCCACCGAACTTGACGCCAGCCGGGAACTCCGCATGCCTGATCCGCACTAACTACGGATCAGGCCCCGACTTGTGCGGACGATGACATGGACCAGTAACCGCTGGTCACGGAAGGCGAAGCGTTTCTGGATTGACCATCCGGTCAGCGGACCAAACCAAGGGCCACACGGAGGTCAACACACTATGAAGCGCAACAAGAAGCGCATTATCGCCGCGGTTGCGGTGATCTGCGCCCTTGCCGCCGGTGGTGCAGCGTACACCACGGCGATCGCCTCGTTCCCGGCCAACGGGACGAACACTGCTGCCTTCGGCGGGACGTCGATTACCGGCGCGACCGCTGCGGGTGTGAGCTACACGCTGAGCGCCGACGGTCAGTTCGTGACCGGCGCCGACGTGTACTTCACGTCGGATCAGTCGGCCAACAACGTCGACGCGGGCTTCGGTTCCTCGTCGACCAACGCCCAGCTCATCTCGTGCACCGCACCGAGCTCGGCCGTTGGCGGCAGCGGCACCTACGCGGCCGACTACGACTCGCACTGTGACTTCGCTGGATCGACGACGTTCGGTCCGAGCGGCGTCCCCGTGACCGGCGCGAACTACTTCGACGCCTCGGTCACCGACCAGACTGGCAACGTCAGCGGAGTGACCGTCCACCCGTAAGACGCGCGCCATTGGCTGAGCGGGGGGGAGAGCACAGGCGAACGGCCTGGCTCTCCCCCGCCGCGTTCTGCCGGACAGCGAGATGAACAGCGATCGTGAAGCGAACTCGACTGCGTTCCGGCCTCCTCACCGTCATCCTGATCTCATGCGTGGCGGTGGCGTGGTGGTATCTAGCTCCTCCCCGCGTCGGCGGGTCGACGACGTACGTGGCGACCCACGGGATCAGCATGGAGCCGCGGTTCCACACCGGCGATCTGGCGATCGTCCGACCGGTGGCGAGGTACAAGGTCGGCGACGTCGTCGCCTACCACAGCAACCTGCTGCACACGGTCGTTCTGCATCGCATCATCGGCCGCCAGGGCAACCTTTACATCTTCAAGGGCGACAACAACGACTTCGTCGACCCGAGACCCGTCCCGCGGTCGGACCTCATCGGCAAGCTGTGGCTGCACATCCCGCACGGTGGCGTGCTGCTCCAGATGCTGCACACGCCGATCGGCGCGGCGGCCCTGTGCGCAATCGTCGGCCTCTTTGCCTTCGTCGGCACGACCGAAACGAAGCGACGTCGCAGGCGTCGGCGCACGGGCGCGACCGGATCTAGTGGCAAGGGATCTCTAGACGTGAAACCCGCCTCCGACCACACCTTTCTCCGCCCAGTGAATTTCCGGGTTCTCCTCATCGTGTCCGGAGTGGCCGCCGTCGCTTTCCTAGCGCTCGGCATCTTCGCCTTCACTCGCTCGACGCAGAAGACGAGCGCGGTGACGACGCCGTACAGCCAGCAGGTGCAGTTCGCCTACAGCGCTCACGCCCAAGCCGGGCCGGTCTACCCGACCGGGCACATCTCCACCGGCGATCCGATCTTCCTGTCGCTCGTGCACCGGATCCGGATCCACATCGCCTACACCTTCGCGACGGCTGCCGGCCACCAAGTCTCCGGCACCGAGGGCGTCGATCTCACACTGGCGGGAAATAGCGGGTGGACTCGCAGCCTCACGCTCGTCCCACCGACGCACTTCCAGGGCGACCACACCAGCACGGACGTGACCCTCGATCTCCCCCAGCTCGAGTCACTCCTGGCCAAGGTTGGAAGCCTGACCGGCCTGTCGGGTGACGCCGGGTACACGATTGCCGTCGCTCCTCGCGTGCAAGTCGCCGGAACGGTGGCGGGACACCCGGTCGACACCCGGTTCGACCCCGCGCTGAGCTTCACGCTCGGCCCCGCGCAGCTGACCTCCAACGGCGCCTCGAGCGCTCCCAGCGCTTCCTCCTCGAGCGCCCCGGCCGGCTCCGCTGGCTCTTCGCAGCTGTCGCTGACCCCGAGCCAGTCCGGGAGCGTCGCCACGGTCACGCGGCAGGCGAACCCCCTCGGGTTCCTCGGCGTCTCGCTGAACGTCTCGATCGTTCGCTGGTTGGCGCTGCTCGGTTTCGTCATCTCGAGCGCGCTCGCCCTCCTCGCCTTCCTGCGCCGGACCGCGGAGCCGTTCCAGGAGACCGCGCATATCCAATCTCAGTACGGTCACATGATCGTTCCGATCGTCGCCGGCGAGGACCTCGGTTGGCCGGCGGTGGACGTTCCCACGATCAAGGCACTCGTCCGCCTCGCGGAATCCGGCGCGCGTCTCATCCTGCACAGCCGCGCAAACGAGATCGACACCTACATGGTCAACGACGAGGGCACCGTGTACCGCTACCAGGTGCGTCCGTCGAAGGTCATCTGGGGCGAGTGGTCGGAGGCCGCCGCCCCGGTCCGGGCCGCGGCTTGAATCGAATGCTCGGCGGCGCCTGACGGCGGCGCCTTGGTCGAATCCGCCGAGGACTCAGTCCGGGCTCACCCGGTACAACACGACGCTGTCGGGCGGCACGACCGCGCCGACCTCGCCCTGCGACCGGCTGTTCGCGTGCGCCCACAGATCGCGGACCGTGTACGAGCTCGCCGCGGCGAGCCCGACCTGACTGGCGGTGGTCGTGATCCGCAACGGCACCGAGCCGCGATTCAAGAGCGCCACCGCGCTCGCTCCACCGGCCAGGGGCTTGCTCCACACCTGTCCGGAGCCCTCGGCCGACACGACCGTGCCTTGGACCCCCAGCGGATCCTGGTCGACCGCGAGTACCTCTCGGTTCTCGAGCATCGCGATCGCGGCCGGCGACAGCGCCCGCGGGTCGCTGCCGAGGATCAGCGGCGCGGCGACGATCGCCCACATCGAGAGCTGCGCCTGCGCCTCGGCGCCCGTCATCCCGAGTTCGGGGCCTAGGTAGTCCGGGTCGTTCCAGTGCCCAGGTCCCGCGGCCGTGGGCTGAGCGGCGTCGTGGTCGAGGTTGCGCAGCACGTTCACCCACTGGATGTCGCGCGTGAAGCCGATGTCGGTGTCGGTACGCCAGCTCTGCGCGATGCCTGGCGCCCACTGGTAGCTCGCGTAGGCCGAGTTCGCGTAGCTCGGGCGCGTGCCGTCGATCTGCCCGGGGACCCAGAAGTTGCACACGTTGAGCAATAGCCGCCGGTGGCTCGAGTTCCCCGCGAGCGCCCGCGCGAACCGCACGTAGAGGGGGCGCGGGTCGAGGCCCTCCTGGCCGGCGCCGCAGAAGTCGACCTTGACCGCGTCGAATCCCCACGCCGCAAAGCGCTCGGCGTCCTGCTGGTAGTGGCCGAACGATCCGACCCCCTGGCCGTGGCAGCCGCTCCGGCCCGCGTCGGTGTAGATCCCGGCCAACAGACCGCGCCTGTGTAACCAGTCGGTCAGCCACCGCAGGCCGTGCGGCCACTGGCGATGATCGACGATCAGCTGCCCGTTCGCGCCCCGCTTTCCACTCGCCCACCCGAAGTCGAGCCACACGATCCGGTAGCCGGCACGGGCCAGGCCGCGGTCGATCAGAGCCCGCGCCACCGACAGGATCGTTCCCTCGTCGAAGACGCCGCCGACGCCGTAGTAGGTGTTCCATCCCATGTAGGGGACCGCCGCCAGGACCCCACTGGCGGCACCCCCGGACAGTGCCGCGCCGCCGCTGCCCGGCTGGCCGTTCGCAACGCTCGCCTCGCCCATAAAACACATCATCCCCGCCGTCAGGCAGACCACCGCCGAGAACAGCTTCCGGACGTTCACACGCCAGTTACCTGCAGTACGCGATGCCGGGAGCCTGGATTGGCCGACCGCGCCGCGCGCACGATTCTTTGAGCATGCAGCAGGATGACTCGACGAACAATAGGCGCGGAGCCGTGTGAAATGGAAGTGATGACGCAAGCCCTCCTCGCTCCGGCAACGTACAAGCGGCTGGCCTATCTGCTGACCGCGCTGGTCCTGGGGCCGCTGTGGTTCTCTGCACTCGTCGCTGTCTGGAGCGTGTGCGCCGGCCTCATCGTCACGCCGTTTGTGATCCCGGCCCTCATCGCGCTCGCGTACATGACCCGCGGGTTCGCCGCGCTCGAGGCCGCGCTCGCCCGGTACCTCCTCGACGTCGACGCCGAGGCGCCCGCGCTCGTCCCGCCGCGGCCCGGCTTCTGGGGCTGGCTGCGCGGGCATTTCGGACCCGGCTTCTGGCGGGCTCAGGCGTATCTTCTGATTCGATGGTTCGCCGGATTCCCGATCGCGATCGCGGTGATCACGTTGCTCGCCGTCGCGCTCGCCACGCTTGCCGCGCCAGCCTGGGTCCCGTTCGTTCACGGCGGCGCGGACCTAGGGTTCTGGCGGCCGCACACGTTCGTGCAATCGCTCGTCGGCGTGCCCATCGGGCTGCTTCTGCTGCCGCTCAGCGTGCTGCTCGCCGAGGCGCTCGCGCTGCCGTTCGGACCCATCGCCTCGTCCCTGTTGCCCCCTGACGCCGACGCCGTGCCGGTCACCGCCTCGGGGGACACCGCCCGCCGGCGTCCGCCCGCGCGTCCGGGTCAGGCGCTCGAGGTCCACGCGGCGGTTGACGCCGTCCTCGTGGCCGTTCCTGTCGTCATCTGGGCCGTGACCGCCCAGGGTTACTTCTGGCCCGTCTGGGTTGCCCTGCCGCTCGCCACGGTGCTGGCGATCCACGCCTGGGTCGTGCTCCTCGCCGAGCAGCCATCGATCTTGGCCCAGTTCCGAGGCAGCCGGCTGCTCGCCATCAGCACCGGGATCGGCGTGGCACTGGCCGCATTCCTCAGCGTGATCTGGGGCGTCACCGCGCGCGGCTACTTCTGGCCGGTGTGGCCGATGCTGGCGATCGCGATCGTGCTGGCCGTCGAGCTCCTCGCCGTGCTCCTGCTCTCTCCCCGCCGCGCCGAGTTGACCGACCGGATCGAGACGCTCGAGACGACGCGCGCCGGCGC
>DATBYI010000720.1:0-12315 GCA_036513815.1 Solirubrobacteraceae bacterium | reverse complement strand
CGTCGACGAGGCCCTCGAGCAGGCCCGCCTGCTCGGCATGCCGGACTACCGGATGGTGTTCGTCCCGCACCCCGTCCAGCTCCTCAGCCTCGAGGAGCTGCGCTCCTACGCCGACCGCGCGTTCGAGGAGATCGTGGCGCGGCTGACCACGGTGGCGGGGCGCGCGTGACCATCGTGGGCGGAGCGGGCCTGAGCACCGTGGGCGGAGCGCGCCTGACCATCGTGGGCGGAGCGCGCGTGAGCACCGTCGCGGAGCCTGCATAACACGACAATTGGCGCAGATCCAGCGGGGCGTGACGAGTTACGCATGCGTGACGTGCGTAGCTCGTCACGGCCGGCGCCACCGCCCTCGCGTGTCGTGTTATGCATGCCGGCGGAATCGCTCGGCGGGCACGGCGACGCCTACGCGGCCACGCCCTCCTCGAGCGGACGGAGTTCGTCGGCGTAGCTCACCGACTCGCGGCGCATGACGCCGTCGCCGTCGATCGAGTACTGGCCAAGGCGCCACAACGGTGGCGAGTAGGCGTGGATCGAGACGGCCTGCTCGTCGTCGCCCGCGAGGCGATGGATGTGCTCGGGGCCGAACGAGAACGAGCCCCCCTCGGTGACGATGCGCACCGCCGGGTCGCCGCTCATGCGCGGGCTGGACTCCTTGACGGCGCCGCGAACGACCCGCACTGCGCCCGAGGAGATGTCGTGGTCGTGCCAGCCGGTGTCGTCGGCGCGGGTCCAGCACAGCAGCCAGACGTCGACGAACTCGTCGCGGTGCAGTGAGACGTAATGCCGCGCGGGACCCGAGAAGGCAACGTGCTCGCGCCAAGCCTCGGCGTCGGTCGCCAGCTCGTCGACCAACGTCTCCAGCTCCGCGCGATCGAGGTTACGCGCCGGCAGCGACCGCCATTTCATCGGATTCCTCCTTCTTGGGTTGGAGGAGACGCAGCGGGTTGGCGGTGCGCAACGCGTACGCCGCCGCGGCTCCGAGATCGAGATTGACGGGATCCGCGTAGGGCCGGTCGGACCCGTTGACCAGCGCGTCGATGCCGAGCACCCGGATCGTGGCGTCGACCGCGCGGTTGCCGTACGAGGAGATGTCGAGGAACACGTCCTCGTCGACGATGTTGCGGTCGCCCGTGCGCGCGGCAAACCGCTCGCCGTGCAGCGGCGCCAGGCCGGCCAGCAGCGCAAAGCACACCCGTAAGCGGGGATGGCGGGGTCGCCCGTGCACGCGGAAGGCAAACCAGGCGGCGTGCATCTGCTGCACGTAGGAGACGATCGCCGGCCACCAGGCGGGGTCGGCCGGCGCCACCGGAGCGCGTGGCTCCCCGGGATCGCGCGGCGCCACCGGATCGCGCCGCGCCACCGGAGCGCGTGCCGCCCCGGGATCGCGCCGCGCCACCGGATCGCGCCGCGCCACCGGATCACGCGGCCCCCCCGAGGAACCGACGGGGCCCGGGTGGACGAGCAGCGGCCGGTCCGACCGTTCCAACACGTCGAGCAGCGGCGCCGCCAGGTCGTAGCCGGCGCCGTCGAGCAGCGTGGTGGCGGGCAGCTGGAGTCCGACGAAGCCACGGTCGAGCTCCCGGGCGAGCGCGGCGGCGTCGACCTCGGTCAGGCACGCCGCCGCCCACCCAGCGAACGGTGCCGGCAGGGCGTGCACGCCGTCGTGGTAGGCCTCGAGCAGCTCGGCCGCCTCGTCGGGCGCCAGCGACTCGATCCCCAGCGGGCTCGAGAGTGACACGAGCGCCAGGTCGAGCCCGTCCTCCGCCGCCCGGGCCACGCGGGCATCCACGTCGTGCCAGGTCGGATCGACCTCGTAGTCCGGCTCGCCGGACAGCTCGAGGCTCCACCCGCGCAGGCACGGCGCCGCGCGGCGTGCGCGCAAGGCCTCGATCAATCCGGCCGGCCAGACGTGCTGGTGCACGTCAACCACGGGATTCTCAGTCGTCGTCCCGTCCGGTCCGGTTTTGGTGAACCGATTCATTGAATCGGTTAAGTGAATCGGTTCAGGGAGGCTCTGTCAACGTCCGAGGCAGGAATTTGACCGGCACGCGACCGGCACGCGCCCGATCCGAGCCGATAGTCGTCCCGCGAAGCGAACCGACCCTGCGATCATTAGCCCAACGCCACCCCCCACCAGGGGACATGGCTCAACCGATTGCTTTGCGCCGTGAATCCCCCCGCCAAGCGCGTCACCATCAGGGAGGTCGCCGATGCCGCCGGGGTCTCACCGGCGGCTGTCTCCTACGCGCTCCGGGGCATCCAGGTGTCGGAGGAGACCCAGGAGCGCGTGCGCAAGGTGGCCACGGAGCTCGGTTACGAGGCGAATCCGATCGCGCGCGCGCTCGCCAGCGGCCGCACCGGGATGGTGGGGATCCTCGGTCCGTCGCTCGAGGACCTGTGGCAGCAGCGGCTCGTCGCCGAGGCGGGCCGCGCCCTACTCGCCCATGACCGCTACGCGCTGATCCTCGATGCCGGTGGCGATCCCGGACGGCAGCGGACACTCGCCACCCAGCTGAGGGATCAGCACGTGGACGGGCTGATCCTCTCGCCCGTCGACCCGTCCGACGAGTTCTGGGCCGAGCTCGCCGAGTCGGTGGCGATCGTCTCGATCGGCGACGCCCTACCTGGGCGCGGGGCGGTAGGCGAGGTGCTCTTCGACAACCGCACCGGCGTGAGGAGAGCGCTCGAGCATCTGCACGCGCTCGGGCACAGGCGCATCGCCGTGCTGCGCCCACCGGGCTCGCCGACCAACGATCGGCCCGCGGAGGTCTACGTCGGCACCGAGGCCGATCGGCTCGGGCTCGACGTGCGCGTGGTGAGCGCTCCCTACGAGCTCGACGAGGCGACCGAGCTCGCGCGCGAGGTGCTCATGGACTCGCCACGGCCGAGCGCCGTGTTCTGCTTCTCGGACTCGATCGCCTACGGCGTCTACGCCGCCGCCCGTGAGCTCAACCTCCGCATCCCCGCCGACGTGTCGGTGATCGGCTACGACGACCACCCCGTGTCGATCCTGCTCGCGCCACCGTTGACGAGCTTCTCGTGGGACGCCGAGCGCCTGGTCGAGGTGGCGGTCGGGATGGTGCTGGCGGCCATCGACGGGCAGCCCCGCCGGCGCCGGCGCGTCGTGATCGAGCCGAACCTGCGCGAGCGCGCGTCGACCGCGCGCTGCCGGCGCTAATCCGTTGGTCCCGGGCCGAGCCGGCGGTCCCGGGCCGAGCCGACGGTCCCGGGCCGAGCCGGCGGTCCCGGGCTGCGCCATGCACAACGTGACTCGCCGCGCCACCCTCACTCGCCAAGGCCACATAAGCATCCCCCACACGCTTATCTGCACTCCGCGGACCTGACCGGGCCGTTGAGACACGTTTTGCAGGTCGAGAGAGGGCCGTCCGTCCGCTACCCGGGGAAAGGGTCGTCCGCGCGCGACCCGAAGAGAGGGTCGTCCGCGCTCGACCCGAAGAGAGAGTCGTCCGCCCGCTACCCGAAGAACGAGATCAGCTCGCGCGCCACACCCACCGGGTCGTCGTAGGCCACCAGGAACCCGGTGGCGGGAAGCGTCCGCAGCTGGGCGTCCGGCAACAGGTCGAGCGCCTCGTAGGCACCGATGAGCGGATGGGCGGGATCCTCGTCGGCCCACAGGAGCAGCACCGGCATGTCGATTCGGGGGTAGGCGTCGAGCAGCTGGCGTTGTGCCTCGACCGGCCACCGGCGAACGAACTTGGCCCACGAGCGCGCGCGGTTGCCGTTGCCGGCGACGTCGGCAAATGCGTGGCGGACGAGGTCGCGGGCGGCGGGGTTACGTTGAGCGGAGAGGCGTTCGCCGACGGAAGGGCGGAAGACGAGCTTGGCGCCGTGGGCGAGGGCGCGGTCGAAGCCGGGGAGCGCGGCGGTCCGGCAGACGACGCGCCAGGCGGCGCGCTTGCCGGCGAACTCGTCGCGCCGGTGCAGCCGATTCGGCATCAGCGCGAGGCGGGCCGGCTGCAGCCGGCCGCTCGTGACCGCCCTGAGCGCGAGCTCGGCGCCGATGTCGTGGCCGGCGAGCAGCGGCCGGGGGCCGGCCACCTCTTGGCAGAAGCCCGCGATTACCTCGGTCAGCCAGTCCAGCGTGTATGGATGACGCGGACGATCCTCGGAGTCGCCGTGGAGCGGCAGGTCGGGCAGAACGACGCGAAAACGCGTTGAGAGCTCGGCCACGATCGGCTCCCATTCCCGGTGCGAAAGACCCAGCGAATGCAGCAAAGCAAGGGCCGGACCCGTGCCGGTCTCGCGGTACGCTACCCGGGCTCCGTCGTAGTGGTGATATAGCCTCAGTCGCATCGCGTCGGCAGGGTGACATCCTCGCAGCCGCAAGTCGTCTGGCAACGAGGCCGGTTGTCGTGTCGCTTGTGCGCAAAGGTTGTGCAAATGCTGCGCAAGACGCGGCAACCCTCGTTAATCCGTCTGAAATGCCAGGCATGGACCCAACAAGGAACAGCCCCCTCGGTTTGTCTACGTCGCAAGCCGCCAACGCCCTCGGGGTTTCACTCGGCACCATCCGTCGGTGGGCCGATATGGGCTACCTCGAGTCGTATCGCACCCCCGGCGGACAGCGTCGCTTCAGCGTCGAGCAGATCGAGCAGTTCCTGGAGACTCTCCAGCAGCGCCGCTCGGCCCAGCGCCAGCAGCCCCACCAGGAGCGGCTCGTCAGCTAGCCAGCCAGGGACCGGCTGCGCGTCGGGCGAGGTCCGGCGCGCACCGGCCGCGTGCCGGAGCCGACGGGCACGGGCGGCGCGCAACGCGTGCGTCACGCCGCCTGGCGCGTACATCGACCGGCGCAGACCCCGTGCCTCAACCGGGTCGACCGGCGCAGATCCCGTGCCTCAACCGGCGCGGGCTTCCTTGATGCGCCGCTCCATGTCGAGCTCGGTGTCGAAGTCGGCGGCGTCGGCATGCCGGTACTCGACCCCTTCGCCGGTCAGCAGCCCGGCAAGGACCTCGACGTACTCATCGTCGAGCTGCGTCCCCGCTACGCGCCGCAGCTCGCGCAGCGCCTCGAATGAGCTCATTCGGGTGCGGTAGGTGTCGGCCGCGGTCAGCGTGTCGTACACCTCGGCGACCGCGATGATCTTGGCGATCTGGGGAATCTCCTCGCCGGTCAGGCCATTCGGATAGCCGCGCCCGTCGATGCGCTCGTGGTGGGCGAGCACGATCTCCGCCACCGGGCCGTACATGCCGAGGTCGCGCAGCATGTCGGCGCCGAGCACCGGATGCTGCTGAATCGCCATCCAATCCTCGTCGGTCAGCGTGACGCCGCGCTGCGCGACGCGATCCGACAGGGCAAAGTGGCCGATGTCGTGCAGCAGGCCGGCCGTGTGGGCGAGCTCCTGATCCTGCGCGCTCATCCCTACCGAGTCCGCCATGTCCCGGGCGAAGCGCGCGACGGCGGCCGCATGGCGCGCCGAGCGCTGATCACGGATGTCCAGCGCGCGGAGAAGGCCGGCGAGGACGCCCCAGGAGAGCGACACGTACTGCTCGGCGCGGTCGCGTGACTCCGCGAGCAGATGCGCCATGTAGGCGAAGGCCAGCACCGCGGCCAGCGCGAACCCGATGCCGGCCAGGCCGACCTCGACGTAGATGGCCGCCCCCGCCACCGCCAGCGCGACGTTGATGACCGCGCTCGGCAGGTGCTCGATGAGAGTCCGCGGACTCCACATCTCGCTGTAGCCGTCCAACGCGATGTACAAGGGAGCGATCAATACCCACGTCAGCTCGAGCATCGCCAGCGCGAGGCCCGCCAGCACGAGGTAGAAACCGACGCGATGGTCGTGCGGGGCGAGGGCGCGGATCAACGTCCCGCCGAGCAACGCCGTGATTCCGGCCCCGGCCAGGTTGAAGATGAACGCCTGACGCCGGGTCCGGAGAACACGTGTCGCGGCGACCTCTGAAATGACCGCCGCGACGAACGCGGAGGCTGGACCGAGAAACGCCCCGGCCAAGATGTAGACGAGGAACGAGGGCGAGACCGCGACTCGGGAGCGCACGCGCGCCGCTCCGAGCCCGGCGGCAACAGCCGCCACGGCCAGAACCGCGGACAGCCCCGTGAGCCGATCGCGGGGCGCCACAAGCACAGCCCAAACAACACACGCGGCAACGCAAGCGCAAGCAAGCCCAACGGCCACCCTTGGGCGAAGAGCAAGCGACCGCTTGCGACGGTCATCGCTCACATGCGCAAAGTACAGCGTCAGCAGCCCAAACGCCAGTTTTGGCGCATGGGTCCGACCGCCTAACTTGCGGACCTCAGATCACATGCCGCGGTAGGTCAACAGTTCCTCCCGATTCACCGCAGGGGCAAAGCACGCCGGCAGCAACACCCGACCCGCCAAAAGGTGGAGGTTTAAGTGGTACTTCTGGCGAAAACTTGTGCAATTCTATGCCGGGGCATTCAGGAGGGCAACGGCTAGGTCGAAATAGCAACGTCTACGTCTCTTTAACTGCGCATGCGCTATCTCAAGACGAGTGAGGCTGCAGCGCTCCTGAATGTGAGCCCGAACACACTGCGGGCTTGGGAGCGTCGTTTTGGCTTCCCCAAGCCGCAGCGCTCTCCGGGCAAGCATAGGCTTTTCACGCACGGCGAGGTCGCTGCGCTGCGGGATGCTCTCCAGGAGGGTCTGTCGATCTCCTCGGCGATCTCTCGCGCCCGCGAAGGACTCGCCGCAGACGCCAATTCGCTCGTCGGTGCGCTCGTTTCCTACGAGCGCGAGCGGGCCGATGCCGCGATCGAGGCCGCCCTCGCGCTGCGCTCGGTAGATCGCTCGGTTGAGGAGGTGCTGCTCCCGACGCTCGAGGAGATCGCCCGTCGCTACAGCGTCGAATCCGCCGCCTGGGCCTTCGCCGCCCAATGGGCGAACGACTGGCTACGGCGCGCGACGCGGCTGACGCCACCGCCCGTCCGTCCGGTCTCGATCGTCGTCGGCGACGCCTCGCGTGACGAGCTCGACCGCGACGCCCCGTACATCCGCGCGCTCGAGCTGTTCCTGTTGCGCGCCGGCGTCAAGGTCCTCAGCCTGTCCGCCCGCGGCGTGGCCGGCATCGGCGATGCCGCCACCGTGCACAAGCCGAACCTCGTCGTCGTGGCCGGCGGCCATCTCGACGACGACACCGTGGCCCGCTGGGCGTACGCGATCCGACTTGCGGTGGGGGCGATGCCGCTCGCGATCTACCGGCGCGGACCCGAGCGTCCCCGAACCCGGGGCACAGGCACGACGGTCTTGCCCTCCGGTGCCGGCGAGGCCCAGCGCATGGTGCTCGAGCTGCTCGAGTCCGACGCCATCATCGCCGCAACCGCGGCAGCCGGCGCGGCGGAGCTCCGCGCCCAGGCCCGAAGCATCCGAGGCAACCGCTAGCCAGAAATACCTAGCCCTTCATGCTCGATCGCACAGCCAAAGCCAGGAGCGGCCGCCCCGCGCTCCGGGTCCTCACGGCCCCGGTCGAGCACGAGGCACCCGCTCCGACCGTTTCCTTCTGCAGCCACTGCGGGGCGCGGCCGTCGCCGTCGGGCGAGGCGCCGCGATCGCGAGTGTGCGGCGCATGCGGGTTCGGGCTGCTCCTCGAGTCCCGGGCCGACGCCGCGCCCAAGGCGGGCGACGCGTTCATCGTGCTCGACCGCTCGCTGACGGTATGCGCAGTCTCCGAGGCCGCGGAGCGCCTGCTGGCCACCCGCGAGCCGGACGCGGTCAACCGCCACGTGACCGATCTGCTGATGCCGGCCGACGCCGAGGAGAGCGGCGGCGAGACCCTATCGATGGCCGTGATGTGGGCCGCTCGCGGCGACGGAGGCAGCCATTCCGCGACGCTGCGCCCGGCGAACACCTTCGGGATTCGCCTGACCGCCCGGATCGCCGGCTGCGGGCCCCCGCGCGCGGCCTTGCTTGTTCTTGAGTAGTTTGGGTAGTAATTGCACGACTCGTTGCGACGCTTGCGCGGGTTGGTTTCCAACAGTTAAGTGCAAGGCATGACAGGGATTCGAACCAACGCCGCTGCCGTCATGCTCGGCGTCAGCCCCAATACGCTTCGCAGCTGGGAACGCCGCTACGGGTTCCCCCGGCCGCGCCGGTCATCGGGCGGACACCGTCAGTACGCGCTCGGCGAGATCGAGTCGCTCCGTTCCACGCTGGCTGAGACGCACAACGTTTCCTCCGCCATCGCCCTGGCCCGCCAGCGGGGCGAGGGCCCCTCCTCCGGCGCGCGCTTGGCCGCCGCGTTCGCCGCCTTCGACGAGGACAAGGCGAACGTCCTACTCGAGGAGAGCCTGGCGCTGCGTTCGATCGAGCGGACGATCGAAGAGGTCCTGCTCGAGGCCGTCACGGCGCACGCCGACGCGCGCGCCCCCACGCCCGAGTACGAGTTCGGCTGGCGCTATGCCACCGGCTGGCTGTCGGCGGTCAAGCGGCTCTCGCCGCCCGCGATGCGCCCCGCCGGCGTGCTCGTGCTCGACGCGTCCTCCCCGCGTGAGATGGACGCGCTATACGCCCAGGCACTCGAGCTGATCCTCCGCCGCGCCGGCGTCCGGACGCTCTGCCTGTCGGCCGCGATCAGCCCAGCCCGCCTGGCCCGTGCCCTCCCCGCGCTCGATCCTCGTGCGATCGTGCTCGCCGGCCGGGGCATCTCGCTCGACGCGCTCGGACGACTCGTCTACTCGATCCGCACCGTCGCCCAGCGCGCCACCGTGTACGACTTCCGCGGCGCGGTGCCCGATACGGGCGCGAGCACGGTAGGCCGCCTCGGGCAGACCCCGCTGGCCGCCCGCGACGCCCTGCTCAGCCGGCTCGACGAGGCCGCGGCTGGACGGACGCGCGCGCCGGCCCACGTGGTGCCGGCTCTCACCGCTCGCTGACGGCTGCGCGGGTTAGCCGGCGGCGCCCGACGGCGGCGCCTTCGATCGCGGGATCAGACGCCCGCGTCGGGCTCCTAGAATCACGCGCCCATGCCTT
This sequence comes from Solirubrobacteraceae bacterium, assembly GCA_036513815.1. GTDB lineage: Bacteria > Actinomycetota > Thermoleophilia > Solirubrobacterales > Solirubrobacteraceae > Palsa-465. The sequence continues at coordinate 3,349 of DATBYI010000720.1, read as the reverse complement.
CGACGGACCCAACCACGGATCCACACCGCCCGGTTGACCCTCGCGCGTCCTTCCCCGAGCTCGAGGAAGCAGTGCTCGAGCGCTGGCGCGAGCGCGACGTCTTCACCGAGTCGGTTCGGCGCCGGCAGGACTCGCCGCGGTGGGGGTTCTACGAGGGGCCGCCGACGGCCAACGGGCCACCCGCACTTCACCACGTGCTCGCGCGCGTGTTCAAGGACATCTTCCCGCGTTACCGGACCATGTGCGGCTACTTCGTCGAGCGCAAAGGCGGATGGGACTGCCACGGCCTCCCGGTTGAGCTCGCCCTCGAGGCGGAGCTCGGCTTCACGACGAAGGACGACATCGAGCGGTTCGGGATCGCCGAGTTCAACGCGCTCTGCCGCGAAAAGGTGCTCAGCCACGTTCAGGACTGGAACCGGCTGACCGAGCGGATCGGCTTCTGGATAGACCTCGAAAACGCCTACCGCACGCTCGATCCCGACTACATCGAGTCGGTGTGGTGGGCGCTCAAGACGATCCACGACAAAGGGCTGCTGTACGAGAAGCTGAAGGTCGTCCCGTACTGCCCGCGCGACCAGGTGACGCTCTCGAGTCACGAGCTCGGGCAGCCCGACGTGTACCGGGACGTCATCGATCCCTCGATCTACGTCCGCCTGCCCGTAGTGGACGCTGAGTATCCGCTGCACACGGACGACGAGCTGCTCGTCTGGACAACCACGCCCTGGACGCTCGTGTCGAACGCCGCGGTGGCGGTCGACCCGGAGCTCACCTACGTCCGGGCGACCCCGGCCGGCGACGATCACGTCTACGTGCTCGTCGAGGCCCGCGTCGAGGCCGTGCTCGGCGAGGGCGCGCGCATCCTCGACCGGTTCCCCGGCCGACTGATCGAAGGCGCCCGCTACAAGCCTCCGTTCGACTTCATCCCGGGCGACGCGTACGGCCCGAGGGGCCACACCGTCCTGGGCGCCGACTTCGTCACCGCCACCGACGGGACAGGTCTCGTGCACACAGCGATCGCCTTCGGCGAGGACGACTTCCGACTCGGTGAGCAGTACGGCCTGAACGTGGTCAACCCGGTGCGCCTGGACGGGACCTACGACGACCGGATCGGGCCGTACGCCGGCCGGTTCGTCAAGCAGGCCGACCCCGACCTGATCGAAGACCTCCGCTCGCGGGGCCGGATTTTCAAGGCCGAGATGATCGAGCACTCCTATCCGCACTGCTGGCGGTGCGGCACACCGCTGCTCTACTACGCCAAGCCGTCCTGGTACATCGCGACCAGCCGGCTCAAGGACCGGCTGCTCGCCGCCAACGAGACGATCAACTGGGCGCCCGAGCACGTCAAGCACGGCCGCTTCGGCAACTGGCTCGAGAACAACGTCGACTGGGCGCTCTCGCGCGAGCGCTACTGGGGCACCCCGCTACCCATCTGGCGCTGCTCTGAGCAGCACACCCGGGCGATCGGCTCGCTGGCCGAGCTGAACGCGCTCGCCGGCACCGCTTTGATCGACCCGCACCGTCCATTCGTCGACGACGCGACCTTCCCCTGTGCGGACTGCGGCGAGCCGATGCGGCGCGTGCCCGAGGTGATCGACGTGTGGTTTGACTCGGGCTCGATGCCGTTCGCGCAGTACCACGCCCCACTCGAGAACGAGGCGCACTTCCTGGAGCGCTTCCCGGCCGACTTCATCTGCGAGGCGCTCGACCAGACCCGCGGCTGGTTCTACTCGCTGCTCGCCGTCTCGACGCTCCTGTTCGACACCTCGTCGTACCGCAACGTCGTCTGCCTGGGCCTGATCCTCGACGAGGAAGGCCGCAAGATGTCCAAGTCGCTGGGCAATACGGTCGCGCCGATGGAGGTCATCGACCGCTTCGGCGCCGACGCCCTGCGCTGGTACTTCTTCACCTCCAAGCAACCGTGGGACGGCTACCGCCTGTCGCTCGACACGATCGGCGAGGCGGTCCGGCAGTTCCTGCTCCAGCTCTGGAACACGTACGGGTTCTACGTGCTCTACGCCAACGCCAACGGCGTGGATCCGGGCACGCTCGAGGACCCGGCGGCAGACCAGACCGAGCTCGATCGGTGGGCGCTGTCGCGGCTACAGGCGACGATCGAGGTGGTGCGCGACCGCCTCGACAACTTCGACGCCACCGTCGCCGGCCGCGCAATCCAGTCGTTCGTCGACGAGCTCTCGAACTGGTACGTCCGTCGCTCGCGCCGGCGGTTCTGGGACGGCGATCCCGCGGCGTTCGCGACGCTCCGCACCTGCCTGACCACGACCGCGAAGCTGCTGGCCCCTTTCTGCCCGTTCATGGCCGACGAGATCTACGACAACCTCGACGGCGCCGAGTCGAGCGTGCACCTGTGTGACTTCCCGGTGGCCGGCCCACGTGAGCTCGAGCTCGAGCACGCGATGGCCACCGCCCGCGAGACGGTCCGGCTCGGGCTCGCCGCGCGCGGGCAGGCCAAACTCAAGGTGCGCCAGCCGCTGCGGGCGGCGGTCGTCGTCGCCACCGGCGCTGAGCGCGAGGCGATCGAGCGGATGTCGGAGATCGTCCGCGAGGAGCTGAACGTGCGAGAGCTCCGCTTCGTCTCCGCGGCCGACGAGCTCGTCGAGGTCGAGCTCAAGCCCAACTACCGCACGCTCGGTCCTCGGTTCGGCAAGAGCATGCCGTTGGTGGCGATCGCCGTCTCCGGTCTCGACGCCACCTACGCCGTCGCCACGCTGCGCGAGGGAGGCCAGGTCGCGATCTCGGTCAACGGCCAGGACCACGAACTGGGCGCCGACGACTTCCAGATCTCCATGAAGCCGCTCGCCGGCTATCAGGTCGAGCGCGAGGGCTCGCATGCGGTCGCGCTCGAGCTCGAGATCGACGAGGAACTCCGCGTCGACGGATGGGCCCGCGAGATCGTCCGCGCGGTACAGCTGGCGCGCCAGGAGGCGGGACTCGAGGTCACCGATCGGATTCTCTTGACGCTCGACGGAGACGAGGCGCTGCTCGCCGCAGCGCGCGCGCACCAGCGCTATATCGCGGGCGAGACGCTCGCGGTGGAGGTCCGGTACGAGTCGCTAACCGAGGCGAAGCTGGAGCCCGTCAAGATCGACGAGCTCCAGTTGTGGGTCGCGGTCGCGCTCGCCTGAGGGCTCGGTCCGGTCGCGCTCGCCTGAGCGCTCGGTCGAGTACTCGGGGCGCCTGACGGCGGCGCCGCGGCGTGCCTAGGCCAGCGCCGGCTCGAGCTCGGCGACCAGCTTGCCCTTCGGGTAGGCGCCGACAACGGTCTTGGCCGGCTGCCCGTTGCGGAAGAGGATCAGCGTCGGGATCGACATGACGTTGAACTGGATCGCAG
>DATBYI010000719.1:0-2399 GCA_036513815.1 Solirubrobacteraceae bacterium | reverse complement strand
CACGCTGGATCACCCCGGCCGAGGTCAAGATCCGCTTCGACACCTGGTTCTACCTTGCGCCCGCGCCCGCCGGCGCGCACGCCCGTGTCGATGGCAGCGAAGTGATTGAGGCGCGCTGGTACGCGCCCGCCGCCGCCCTCGATGCCCGCGAGCGTGGCGAGTTGTTCCTCGTCTTCCCGACGATCAAGCACCTCCAGCAGCTTGCCGCCTTCGCCACCGCCGACGACCTGCTCGCCCACGCCACCGGTCGCGAGATCCACCCGGTTCAACCGCGCGTCCTGCTTCAGGGCGAGACGGCCCGGATCGTGCTGCCCGGCGAGCCAGGGTACGAGGGCTGAGCGCCTCCGCCGGCCAGACCCAGGGCACGAAGTTCCTCGACACGGTCGTTTGCCGGCGGCGGAACCCACCCGGCGGCCCACCCCTAGGCGCCGGCCCTAGGCGCCGCCCTGAGCGGTTCCGGGGCGGGTAAGTCGCCACTCGGCGAGCCGCCGGCGGCCAGTGGCGAGAAACCCCTGCTACGCGCGGGTGAATCGCCATTCACCGCGCCACCGCGACCCCCCCGGTGTTTCGTACGCAAACTATTTGCGTATACTAGAGGTGTGAGCAGAACTACCGTGGCATATCTGACCAGCGGGTCGGACCTCCCAGAAGACCTACCCGACCAGCTCGATTTGACAACCGTTGTGAGCGAAGACGCCGGCCTCGCCGGCGCGCTCGAGCCGATCTCCGCCGGCCAGGCGGGCACGTTGTTCGTCCACCGGCTGGAGTCGGTGGCGGGGTCCTTCGGCGAGCTGATCCGGCTGCTCGACTGGCTTGATCAGGCTGGCGCCGACCTGGTGGCGGCCGACGTCGGCCTCGACACGGCAACCCCGCAGGGCCGCCGCATGGTCGCGCTGCTGCGCGAGATCGACCGCTGGGGGCGCGAGCCCGACCGGGCACGACGGCCGCGAGGCCGGCCCGGCCTGGCGGCCGGCGCCCCGCACGTGGCGGAACGGATCGCCGAGCTGCGCGACCAAGGCATGAGCCTCCAGGCGATCGCCGACGCGCTCAACGCCGAGGGCGTTCCCACGCCGCGCGGTGGCGCGCGGTGGCGCCCTTCAAGTGTGCAGTCCGCACTCGGGTATCGCCGACCGCGACCGCCGGCGCCCGGGGCGCCGCCACCTCGGCCGCCCCATCCACCGGGTCGACACGGCCGCGCTCGACCCGGGCCGGGACCGCACGCTGACACGGGACCGCACGCTGACACGGGACCGCACGCTGACACGGGACCGCACGCTGACACGGGACCGCAAGCCGACACGGGACCGCATGCCCCTGCCCCAACAGACCCCGGGCCGCGTCAGGGCCACCGACCGGGCGGCCCTCACCAGAGGCCGACGCCGTGATCGGCGTCATCCAACAGTTCGGGCCGCTCGGCGTGTTCGCCCTGATGGTGCCCGAGAGTGCGTGCATTCCCGTCCCCAGCGAGGTCACGCTGCTGTTCTCGGGCTTCGCGGTCAGCCAGCACTGGATGAGCTTCGTGGTCGCCGTGGTGGCGGCCACCCTCGGCAACGTGGTCGGCTCGCTGATCGCCTATGGCATCGGCGCGACCCGCGTGGTCGAGCGCATCCCGGGCGGCCGCGGCCTGATGCGCCGCTGGGAGCACACGCTCGACGACCGCGGCCTGCGCGCGATATTCCTGGCGCGTCTGCTCCCGCTCGCGCGCACGTTCGTGTCTCTGCCGGCCGGCGCGCGGCGCGTTCCGCTCGTCCCGTTCGTGGTCCTGACCACCCTCGGCTGTGCCCTATGGGCGGTGGCGTTCGTGCTGATCGGACTGTTCTCGGGCGCGGCCTGGGGCGCGGTCAGCTCGATCCTCGGCAAGGTGCTTCTGGGCGCCGGGCTGGCGCTGGTGGCGTGGGTCGCCTACCGCGCCACGCACCGCGATCGACAGCCTGGGTCATAAGGGCACACTCGGCGAGGGGCCGCGCGCCGAGCGTGCGGAAAACCGCGTATATGGCGAGTTTCGGCACACTCGGCCACGGTGGCGCGCCGAGTGAGCGGTTATCCGCCAGCGCCACCGCGCCACCGCACGCCACCGCCGTCCCTAAGCCGCCGCTTCCTCCTGCGAGATCACGTGAATCACGGCGTTAATCAGCGCCAGGTGCGTGAACGCCTGGGGGTAGTTGCCGAGGTGGCGTCCGGTTCGGGCGTCGAGCTCCTCGGCGTAGAGCCCGAGCGGCGAGGCGTTGGCGAGCAGGCGCTCGCACAGGTGCAGGGCACGATCGGCCTCGCCGATCTCCGATAGCGCCGAGACGAGCCAGAACGAGCAGATCAGGAACGTGCCCTCCTCGCCCTTGAGACCGTCGTCGGTCTCCTCGACGCGGTAGCGCAGGACGAAGCCGTCCTGCGAGAGCTCATCG
>DATBYI010000718.1:0-5118 GCA_036513815.1 Solirubrobacteraceae bacterium | reverse complement strand
CCCGGACATGACGCCGGCGAAGCCGGCCATCACCGATCCGATGAAGAAGGTCAGCGCGATCGTCCGATCGACGTTGATGCCGAGCATCTCCGCGGCCTCGCGATCGGACGCGACCGCGCGCATCGACTTGCCGAGCGTCGTCCGGTCGACGATCTGTACGAGCGCGTAGCAGAGGACCCCGGTGAGGACGATGATCATGATCTCGACGCTGTCGATGTGTGCGCCGGCGATCCGGATTCCGTTCGTATCGGAGATGAAGTCGGTGGTGTTGTAGCTGCGCACGAAGCCGCCGAACAGCAGCAGCACCGTGTTCTCGAGCACGAACGACACGCCGAGCGCGGTGATCAGCGGCGCTATTCGGGGCGCGTCGCGTAGCGGCCGGTAGGCGAACCGCTCGATCGCCACCCCCAGGAAGCCCGTCCCGAGCCCGGCGATCAGCAGCATCAGGACGATCAAGAGGGGCACCGGGATCGCGAGGTGATTCGGACCGCCGAACCACTGGATCACGAAGTAGCCGATGTACGCCCCGACCATGTAGACGTCGCCGTGGGCGAAGTTGAGGAGCTTCAGGACGCCGTACACCATCGTGTAGCCGAGGGCGATCAGCGCATATAGACAGCCGGTGACGAGCCCGTTGACGAGTGTTTGGATGAAGACCTGCACGTTCGTGTGCTGCCGTGAGTCCTAGATTGCCGGCGGCGCCGCCCGCGGAGTATCGCGGGCGGCGCCGTCCAGAACCACTATCCGTGATCCGTCACGTGCCTCACTTGGACGGGATCTCTACGTACTTGCCTGAGCTGCTGATCTTGAACAGGTAGCCGTTGTTGCCCGCGAGGTTGCCATTGGAGGTGAACGCCACTGGAATCCCGAGCGGGTTGTCGGCGGCGGGGATGTTCGTGGTCTTGATCGCGGCGAGCACGTTCGACCGACTCGGCGTCTGGCCCGACTTGCAGACGGACGCGATCGCCTTCATCACGACATCGGCGGCCTCGTACGTCGGGACGCCGAACGGCCCGTACGGACCGTACTTCGCCACGCCGGACACGATCGACTTGTCGAGCGCGGTGGGGTTACCTTCTGAGATGTCAGGCCCGAACGTCGACACGTAGCTGCCCGCGATGTTGAACTGCGACGGCGAGTTAGTGCCGTCGGTCCCGAACAGGATCGTGGTCTTGCCGGCCTGCTTGGCGTCCTGGCCGAACAGCTGGGCGTCCGTGGCGGTCTGCCACGGCAGCAGCGTCACGCCATCCGCCGCGGTCAGATGCGAGGTCACGAGTGACTTGATCGCGGCCGCCAGCGTCGCACCGGTGTCCGTACCGTTGAGCGTCTGATGGTCGACCGGGATCCCGGCCTTCTTCAGGATCGGAACCATCACGTTGACCAGACCCTGCGAGTACGCCTCGTCGTCGTCGATGATCAGCACGGCCTTCGGGTGCAGATGATTGACCACGTAATTCGCGTCCTGCGGGCCCTGGACGTCATCGTCGGGAACCACGCGGAAGTACGTGGGGTTCTTGCCGCTGCTCGTGAGTGCCGGCAACGTCGCCGAACCGGAGATGAACGCCAGCCCCGCTTTCCCGAACAGAGGACCAACCGCCTCGACCTCCTGGCTCCCGGCGGGTCCGATCGCCGCGACCGCGTTGCTGGCGATGATCGACTGGGTTTTGGACACCGCGAGCGAAGGCGTGAGCTGGGTGTCGTCCTGCGCCAGCGTCACATTGGTGTGGTTCGCCGCGTTGTCGTTGGCCACGGCCAACTGGGCGAAGTGAAGCTGCTCGAGTCCGACCTGCGCCACCGGGCCCGTGAACGGACCCTCGATGGCGATGGAGGCCGTGCACGACTTCGAGCTTCCGCTCGAGCCGCTGGCCGCCGTCGTGGCACTGCTGCCTCCGCTACTGCTACTGGTGGTGCTGCTGCTACTACTACCGCAGCCCGCCGCGAATAACGCGGTCAGGGCCAAGGCTGCGACGCTCGTACGTACCTTCACTTGCGTTTAATCCTCCTCCTAGGGTGATGCGGATTGTCGTTCATGACGGTAAGGCGGTGCCGTTAGGGGCCGCCGGCCTCCCCGACCAACGGCGGCGTGCCCGGGTAGGCCGGCGTGCCGTCTGGGTAGTACGCGTACGCCGGTGAGCCCGCCGGCCGGAACACCGCGACCAGGCGCATCATGTCCTGCCCGGTGTTCTCGAGGCAGTGGATCGTGCGCGCCGGCAGCTCGATTTGCGAGCCCGGACCGATCGGCCGGATGGTGCCGCCTGTGCTGAACGTCCCGGTCCCCTCGAGTATGTAAATGATCTCGTCGTAGGTATGGAAGTGGTCGGCCGCGCGCGTCGCCGGGATGTAGCCGACGAACTGGGTGGCCGACCGCAGCCCGGTGCTCGGGTCGGCGACGATCCGGAACAAGCGCTCGGTCGTGGCCGACTGATCGTCCTGGTCGGCCAACCGGCGCACCACGGGGCGCGGGTTGCCGTCCGCCTCCTCAGGCGTCTCGCCACCAGCCCCGTGTGGCACGGGGTCAAGGACCCGCACGCATACGACACGCATCGGATCGGAACCCTCGTTGTGCAGTTCGTAGTCGTGCCCGGGGGGCAGATAGGCCCCCGTCTCGGGCTCGAGCGCGTGCCTCTCTCTCCCAGCTAACAACGCGCCCGAGCCCTCCAGTACGAACAGCACCTCTTCAGCTTGACCCGTGGCGCGCGCGGTCGATCCGTGCGGTTCGCACTCGATCACCGCCTGTTCGAACGCCACCGAGATTTCCGTCACGCCCACGCCGGCAGTTTCGGCTCGCCCGGCCCGGCACCTGCCTCGCCGGTGTACAAATCGGTACAGATCATCCAAGCCCTCATGGCGGGCGCAGCCTAAGCCAACTAGTCTTGCGATTGCGTTATGGCGCAGATCGTGAACGAATTAGACGTAGCCGCGCTCCGGCAGCGCTTCTCGGCCCTGCAGCAGAGCTTCACGTTTTTCGACGCCCCCGGAGGGTCGCAGGTGCCCGACGAGGTCGGCGATGCGGTGGCGCGGACGCTGCGCGAGGCGAGCGCCAATCTGGGCGCCGTTTACGAGACCAGCCACCGGGTGGGACAGATCCTCGAGCGGGCCGAGGCCAAGGCGGCGCGCTTCCTGGGCTGCGAGCCGCACGAGGTGATCTTCGGCGCGAACATGACCTCGCTCGACTTCGCTCTGTCGCGGACGGCGGGCCGAACGTTCGCGCCGGGCGACGAGATCCTCGTCTCCTCGCTCGACCACGACGGCGGCGTCGCTCCCTGGCTCGAGCTCGCCCACGACCGTGACCTCGTCGTCCGGTCGGTCGAACTGCGTCCGGACACGACCCTCGATTACGCGGACCTCGAGTCAAAGCTCTCCGATCGCACGCGGGTGGTGGCGTTCGCCTGGGCCTCGAACGCGGTAGGCACCGTCGTGGACGCCGCGCGCGTGTGCCGGCTGGCGCACGAGGCCGGCGCGCTGGCCTGGATCGACGCCGTCCACTACGCCGCCCACGCCACGATCGACGTGCGGGCGATCGACGCCGACGTGCTGATCTGCTCGCCCTACAAGTTCTGCGGCCCCCATCTCGGGATGGCCTACGGGCGGACCGAGGTGATCGAGGGGTGGCGGCCGTACAAGGCCCGGCCGGCGCCGACCTCGCCGCTCGGACGCCGGTTCGAGACCGGCACCCAGCCGTACGAGCTGCTGGCCGGCTTCACCGCCGCGGTCGAGTATCTGCAGTCGATCGGCGGCTTCGAGTTGATCGAGCCCTACGAGCGATTCCTCGGCGAGCGATTCCTCGGGTCCCTGTCCGACGCGATCACCGTCTACGGGCTTCCGACCATGGAGGGACGCGTGCCGACGTTCCTCGTCAACGTCGCCGGCGTTCCGGCGGGCGACGTCGCGGTACGGCTCGCCGAGCAGGGCATGGGCGTCTGGGCGCACGACTCCTGGTACTCGCTGGGGCTCTACCGCAAGCTCGGCTACGAGAACCAGGCGGTCCGGATCGGCTTCATCCACTACAACACGGTGGATGAGGTGGACCGGCTCTCGGCGGCGCTGAACGCGATGGCCGCCTAGCCGCCACCGGCTCGCGTCCGCCGCGCCACCGACCCCACCTCGTGACCGCAACCTCGGTTGCTCGCCGCTCGCCAACGCGAACGCGGGAGGCGGCTCGAGAAAGCGACGCATATCGTGGGTTTCTCGAGCCGGCCCCCGCGGCCCGGTTGACGCCACCCCTACTATTACGTTATGCGATACATCGGAGAGCGATCTAGCGACCCAGGCCTGCTCGTCATGACCAGCCTGGCCGACGGGCCCAAGCACGGCTACGCGATCACGACCGACGTCGAGGAGTTCGCCGGCGTCCACCTCGGTCCGGGGACGTTGTACGGGGCGCTCGCGCGGCTCGAGTCGCGCGGACTGATCGAGGCGCTGCCGGCCGATGACCGCCGGCGCCCGTACCGGCTGACCGCCGACGGCAGTGCCGCGCTCGAGCAGGAGCTGCGCGCGCTCCAGTCGGTCACGCGCCGCGGACTCGATCGCCTGAGCGTGGCGGGGGCGGCCCGATGACCGTGCGCCTGGCCCGCTTCGCCCTGAGCCTCTATCCCCTCGCCTACCGCCGGCGGTACGGCGAGGAGATGCACGCGCTGCTCGAGGATGAGCCGCCCCGCGCGCGCACCGTCCTCGACCTCCTCAAGGGCGCCCTCGTCGCCCACCTGCGCCCGCGGAACGCGCCGGCCGGCGCCGTCGACCCAGCCGACCGTGTCCGGGCCAGCGCGAGTGGCGTGCTCATGTGCTGGGTCCTCTTCGCTGCGGCGGGGTTCGGCTTTTACAAGACGACCGAGGACCAGCCGTTCTCGGACGCCGGCCACTTGCATCCCTTGCTGCGCGACGCGCACCTGGCGGTCCAGGCGGTGGCGGTCATCGCCAGCGCGGCCGTGGTGCTCGGCGCGCTGCCCCTGATCGCCGTCGCGCTCGCGCGCGCTCGCCACGATCCGAGCGCGCGCCACACGGTGGCGCTGCCGCTCGCGCCGGTGATCGTGTTCGGGGTGCTGACCGCGGTGGTGGTGGCGTATGCGCACAGCCACGGCGCGAATCACGCCTCCGGCGCCGGCTACGGCCTGGCCACCG
>DATBYI010000717.1:0-2270 GCA_036513815.1 Solirubrobacteraceae bacterium | reverse complement strand
ACCGGCGCGGAGGAGATCGTCCTGGCTCGCCGGGTCTGGCCCGACGGGCGGACTCGCGCCTACGTGTGCGGCCGCTCGGCGACCGTCGGCGACCTGCGCGAGCTGGGCGGCGCGCTCGTGGCGTTCTATGGACAGCACGAGCACCGCCGCCTGATGCTCTCGACCGTCCAGCTCGACGTGCTCGACGCTCACTGCGGACCGGACCAGGCGCGGCTCCGCGAGGGCGTGGGGGAGGCGCACGCGCGCGTGCGGGCGCTCGAGGAACGCATGCGTGAGCTTGCCGAGCTGGCCGCCGGTCGCGAGCGCGAGCTCGACCTGCTCGCGTATGAGCTCGACGAGATCGAGCACGTGTCGCCGAGCGAGGACGAGGCGCGCGAGCTCGTCGCGGAGCGCGAACGCCTGCGGCACCTCGAGACGCTCCAGGGTGCCGCCACCGGCGCGGGCGAGGCGGTGTCGGGACAGGCGGGCGAAGGCGCCGCCGAGCTGTTGGCTCAGGCGGCCGCCCAGGTGCAGCACGCGGCCGACATCGACACGCAGCTCGCCGGTTTGGCCGAGCGGCTCGCCGCGCTCGCCTACGAGGCCCAGGACGTCGGTGCGGGCCTGCGCTCGTACGCGCTTGGGCTCGAGTCCTCACCCGGGCGGCTCGAGGAGGTCGAGGAGCGCCTCGCCCAGTTCGCGCGCCTCGAGCGCAAGCACGGCGGCGGGATCGCCGAGGTGCTCGCGCACGCCGAACGCTGCCGCGCGCGGCGCGACGAGCTCGAGCGGGCCGAGATCGCGCTCGGCGAGCTCGACGGTGAGCTCTCCGAGGCCAGGGCCGAGCTCGATCGGCTGGCCGGCGAGCTCTCGGAGCGCCGGCAGCAGGCCGCGCCGGTGCTGGCGGCGGCGGTCCGCGAGCGCCTGGCCGAGCTGGCCATGCCCGAGGCCGAGTTCAAGGTCGAGGTGAGCCCGCGGGAGGACGGATGCGGGCCGCGGGGAGCCGACGCCGTGGAGCTGCTGATCGCGGCCAACCCGGGGCTGCCGGCGGGCCCACTGCGTGAGATCGCGTCGGGCGGAGAGCTCTCGCGGGTGATGTTGGCGATCCTGAGCGTGGCGCACGGTGACATCGGCACCCACGCCCGCGCCTCCGACGAGGCCGGCGGTGATGCCCAGGGCATCGGCCCGCTGCTCGTGTTCGACGAGATCGACGCCGGCATCGGCGGCCACACCGCCCGCGCGGTCGGCGAGCACCTGCGCGCGCTGGCCGCCGGTCGGCAGATCCTATGCATCACGCACCTGCCGCAGGTGGCGGCAATGGCCGCGCGCCACTTCACGATCGCCAAGGACACGGGCACGGTGCCGGCGCGCACGACCGTCACCGCGCTCGATGGCGACCGCGTGGTCGGCGAGCTCGTCCGGATGCTCGGCGCCGATGCGGGCGATCGGGCCGCCACCCGGCACGCCCGGGACCTGTTGCGGGCTGCCTGAGCGCGTCGGCTCCGCCCCTCGCCGGAGCCTGCAGATAAACCCACGATATTCGTGGCTTTCTCGAGCCGGGCCCGGGCGTTGTCCGGACGGGCCGCTAACTTCAAATCATCGGAACGCGGCTAGACTCGGAAAGCGACCCAATGGCTTCGGGCGACACCAGGTTCATCTTCATCACAGGCGGGGTGGTGTCCTCGCTCGGCAAGGGAATCGCCGCCGCGTCGATCGGTCGGCTGCTCGTCGCCCGCGGGCTCGACGTCCAGCTGCAGAAGTTCGATCCGTACATCAACGTCGATCCGGGCACGATGTCGCCCTACCAGCACGGCGAGGTGTTCGTGACCGAGGACGGGGCCGAGACCGACCTCGACCTGGGTCACTACGAGCGCTTCACCGACGCCAACACGAGCCGGGCGTCGAATGTCACCGCCGGCGGCATCTACAACACGGTCATCCGGCGCGAGCGCCGCGGCGACTACCTGGGTGCCACCGTCCAGGTGGTCCCCCACATCACCGACGAGATCAAGCAGCGCATCAGGCTGATGGCCGAGGCGAGCGACGTCGACTTCGTGATCACCGAGATCGGCGGGACGGTCGGCGACATCGAGTCGCTCCCGTTCCTCGAGGCGATCCGGCAGTTCCCCGTCGACGTGGGGCGCCGGCGCTGCATGTTCATCCACCTGACGCTCGTGCCGTACATCGGCCACGCGGGCGAGCTCAAGACGAAGCCCACCCAGCACTCGGTCAACGAGCTGCGTCGCATCGGCATCGCCCCCGACATGGTGATCTGCCGCTCGGAGTCGATGCTCGGC
>DATBYI010000716.1:0-6907 GCA_036513815.1 Solirubrobacteraceae bacterium | reverse complement strand
ACTCATCGGACTACGGCAGTGTAGGCGGACGGCAGTCGACGTCCGGGCGCTGAGGTGTAAAGGTTCGCCGCCCGGCGGCCGAAGCAGAGCGGGTGACGCTCCGCCTGCTCCGCCTGACGCTCATGCCCGTCGCCGTGCTGTTCGCTCTGCTCGCGCCGGCCGCCGCCTTCGCGGACGCCGCGCCGGACCCGAGTGGGTTCCATCTGGAGTCTTCGCAGCTCGACGTGAATGAGGGCGCGGGGCAGGCCGTGGTGACGATCGAGCGGAGCGACACGAGCGAGGCGGCGCAGATCCGCTACATCACGCTCGGCGACGGCACCCCCTGCGGGTCGGTCGAGTGCACCGCGGTCGACGGGATCGACTTCACGTCGGTCAAGGGCGAGCTCGACTTCCCGGCCGGGGTGGCCAGCGAGACGTTCGGCGTGCCGATCGCCGATCACGGAGTGACGGACGTATCGAAGACGATCCAGGTGGCGCTGTTCGGCCCCTCGCCGATCGGGCTGGGCTCGCCGAGCAAGGCCGTGCTGACCATCCTCGACAACGATCCGATCGCCCCGCGCGATCCTCAGAATCCGCTGGCGCTCCCGGTCGCTCCACCTGCGGGCAACCCGCTCGCCGGAGCCACCTTCTTCGTCGATCCCGAAAGCGAAGCGGCGCACGCGGCGCAGTCGAACCCCACGCTCGACGTGATCGCCCGCGAACCCGGCACGGCACGCTTCGGCTCATTCAGCTTTGGCCACAACGGCGTCCCCGACATCGCCACCGCGGTGTCGCGTTATCTGTCGCGCGCCCAGGTCGAGCAGCCTGGAACGGTGCCGCTGCTCGCGACCTACCGGATCCTGCACGGCCTGTGCGGGCACGCATCCGACTCGCCGGCCGACGCGGCCTCCTACCGCGACTTCATCAACGGCTTCGCGTCCGGGATCGGCTCCTACCGCGCGGTGCTGTTCCTCGAGATGGACTCGATCATCACGATGCCGTGCCTCTCCAAGCACGGGCAGGCCGTCCGTGAGGCCGAGCTGCGCTACGCGATCAACACGCTGCTCGCCGACTGTCCACACCTGGTCATCTACCTCGACGCCGGCGCCGCCGACGCGCTGAGCCCGCGTGACGCCGCCCGCTTCCTGCGCGCCTCAGGCGTGGCCAAGATCCAGGGCTTCTTCCTCAACGCCACGCACTTCGACTGGACCTCGAATGAGATCCGCTACGGCGAGAAGATCTCGCGGCTGACCGGCGGCAAGCACTTCGTCATCAACACGGGTGAGAACGGACAGGGACCGCTTCGCCCGCACGACATCGTCCACCAAGGGCTCGAGGTCCTGTGCAACCCGCCCGGCCGCGGTCTTGGCCCGCTCCCCACCGCGGACACCGGCTACCGCAACGTCGACATGTTCGCGTGGACGAGCAACCCGGGCGAGTCCGGTGGCAGCTGCGGCGCGGGCGCGCCGCCCACCGGCCAGTACTGGCCAGCCTACGCGAAGATGCTCGTGCAGAACGCGGACTTCAAGCTGCGCTGAGGCGCTGCCGTCACACGCCGCCGAGGATCATCTAAGTCGGCCGCGCGATCGTCGCCCAACCGACCACGAGGTCGCCGTCCATCAGGCAGGCGAGCTGACCGGGCGCGGCGCCGTCGACCGGCTCTGAGAGCTTGAGCTCGAGCCCGGCGTGATGGCCGGAATCGAGATCGCCGGCGACGCGGCACGCCACCGGCCGCGAGCGGTAGCGAAGCTTGACCCGGTCGACGCGTGCCGCCGGCCGTGTCAGTCGCGCGCCGCGAATGCGAACGCTCCTGGTCTCGAGCGCCGCACGCGGGCCAACCCGCACCTGATTGGTGGCGGCGTCCTTCTCGAGCACGTAGAGCGGCTCGCCCGGCGCCGCGATGCCGAGCCCGCGGCGCTGACCCACGGTGAAGCGATGCTGGCCCGAGTGACGGCCCACGACGTTGCCGGCCAGATCGACGAGGGACCCCGGCGTGTCGCCGGGACCGCCGTGGCGCGCGAGGAAGCGAGCCCGGTCGGTGCCGGCGAGGAAACACAGGTCCTGCGAGTCGGCCTTGCTCGCAACGGGCAGGCCGGCGTCGGCGGCGATCCGGCGGACCTCGGGCTTGGTCAGGCCGCCGAGCGGAAAGCGCATCCGCTCGAGCGAGGCCGGCGCGAGCGCCGCCAGCATGTACGTCTGGTCCTTGGCGGGATCGGCGGCCACGCGCAGGAGCGGCCCATCGGGATGATCTGCCTCGGCCGTACGGGCGTAGTGGCCGGTGGCCAGTTGTGCGCAGCCGAGCCGGTCGGCCAGCGCCAGCATCGCGTCGAGGCGCACGTGGCCGTTACACCCGACGCACGGGTTAGGCGTCTCGCCGGCGGCGAAGCCGGCGATGAACGGCTCGACCACGCCGGCCCGGAACTCCGCGCGCAGATCGATCGTGAAGTGTGGGAGCCCCATGGTGTGGGCCAGCGCTCGCGCCTGCGCCAACGCGGTGGCCGAGCAGCAGCTGCGGTCCGCGTCGTTCTCCTCGTCTGACCAGAGCTCGAGCGTGACCGCCGCGGTGTCCCCGTCTCGCGCGCAGAGGAGCGCCGCCACCGCACTGTCGACCCCGCCGCTCATCGCCACGAGCGTGCGGCCACGCGATGCCGGCCCCGGGGATTCGACCCGCGCTCGTTCGCGCACGGCGGCGCCGAGCGCGCGGGCGAGCGCGTCGGCGGCGAGCTCGGCCGCGTGCAGCTTGCCCGGACTGAGGCCGCCCAGCTCGGTCGCGATCTGCGCCGCTCCGATCCGCGCCGCCTCGAACACCGACGTGCCGCGGACGAGCGTGACCGCGGCGCTGCCGGCGGCGGTGCTCGCGCCGCAGCCGTGGGCGTCGAAGCCGGCATCGATCACCCGGTCGCCCTCCACGCGGACCGAGAGCTCGACCTCATCGCAGCAGGCGAAGCCGCCAACGGTGGCGCTGTGGCCATCGGCGAGACGGCGGCGGTGCCCCTGCGGCGAGGTCAGGTGATGCTCGAAGGCGATGGTGTCCATCGCCGGCGAGGATAGACCGGCGGTGGCGCGGGCTATTTCGCGGGCGGCTTGACGGCGAGCGCGTCAGCGATGCGCGTGGCGATCTCGCTCGAGGAGGCCCAGCCGGTGATCGTGAAGGCGTTGCGCTGGGGATCGATGATGATCAGCGTCGGCGAGGTGACTACGGGGACTTGGGTGGTGATCATCGGGAAATCGGTGAGCGCGCTGATCGGGATCTCGAATGTCGAGACCGGGGCGTTGCCGAGCCGCAGGTGCAGCATTTCCTTCACCATCGACTGGTCGTCGGCAGCGGCGGGGTTGTAGAACAGCACCGCGACGACGTCGTGGGCGATGATCGAGTCTCGGACGTCCGTGACCTCCGGCGCCCAGGGCGTCTCGGGTGGAATTCCGCCCTGGCCGATGGTCGGCTGCTTCGCCACCGTGTTGGGCTTCGCCACGGTGTTGGGCTTCGCCACCGTGTTGGGCTTGGCCACGACCTTGGTCGAAGGGGTGTTCTTGGCGGGATTGGACGTCGCCTTCGCGGGAGTGGACGTCGCCTTGGCGGGAGTGGACGTCGCCTTGGCGTGAGTGGAGGTCGACTTGGCCGAGGTGCTCGGCGCCGGCGCGTTTACGGTCGAGACCGGGGCTCCCAGCTTCGCGTTCGCCGCGTTCGAAGTCTTGACCGCCTGATGGGCCTGGTTGATGGCCGGCTGGTACTGACCGACCCCGTTCGGCGAGCCGCCGGAGGTCGAGGAGCTCGGCTTGAGCGCGACGAACCACAGCGCGAAGAAGAGCACGGTCGACACCAGTAGGCCGATCAGCGGTTTGGGCAGATTCGCCATCACGCCAGTGTTCGGCAGCTGACCCCCTGGTTTTAAGTGCCGCCCGCTAGAACGGACGCTCGGCTGGTCAGATGACCCGCAATCCCAGCTCGCGCAGCTGCGCCGGATCGACCGGCGCCGGCGCTCCGGTCAACGGATCGGCGCCGCTCGCCGCCTTCGGGAACGCGATCGTGTCGCGAATCGACTCCGAGCCGGCGAGCGAGGCCACGATTCGGTCGATGCCCATCGCGATGCCGCCGTGGGGCGGCGCTCCGTAGCGGAGCGCGTCAAGGAAGAAGCCGAAGCGAGCGTTGGCTTCCTCCGGGGCGATGCCGAGCAGCTCGAACACCCGCTCCTGCACGTCGAGCCGGTTGATACGGATCGAGCCGCCGCCGACCTCCGACCCGTCGAGCACGAGGTCGTACGCGCGGGAGCTCAGATTCGCCGGGTCGTTCAGGTCCCCGGACGGCGCGGTGAACGGGTGGTGAGCGGCGTCCCACCGCTGGGCCTCCGCGTCCCAGAAGAAGGCGGGGAACTCGACCACCCACAAGATGTCGTGGCGGCCCTTGGGGATGAGATCGAACCTCCGCGCGAGCTCCAGGCGCAGCGCACTCAGCGCCTGCCCCGCGGTCGTCACCTCGTCGGCGACGATCAGAAGGAGGTCGCCCGGTGATGCGTGCAGGCGCCGGTTGATCGCCTCGATCTCGGCCTCGGACAAGAACTTGGCGATCGGCGAGCGCCAACCGTCCTCGAGGGCGAACGCCCACACGAGGCCCTTCGCGCCGTGCTGCTTGGCGAGCTCCGTCAACGCGTCGAGATCCGACCGCGGCAGCTCTCGCGCCCCCGCGTTGATCCCACGGACGACGCCACCGGAGCCGAGCGCGCCGGCGAACACCTTGAACTCGGTGCCGGCCAGCGCCTCGCCGAGGTCGTGCAGCTCGAGCCCGAAGCGAGTGTCGGGCCGGTCGATCCCGTAGCGCGAGACGGCCTCGGCGAAGGTCATCCGCGGCCACGGCGGGGACGCGACGTTGAATTCGGCGCGCTCGAACACGGCGCTCATCACCGCCTCCATGACGTCGATCACGTCGTCCTCGTCGACAAAGGACATCTCGACGTCCAGCTGAGTGAACTCCGGCTGGCGGTCGGCGCGGGTGTCCTCGTCCCGGAAACAGCGGGCGATCTGGTAGTAGCGCTCCAGGCCGCCGATCATCAGCAGCTGCTTGAACAGCTGGGGCGACTGCGGCAGCGCGTAGAACGAGCCGGGCTGGATCCGGGCCGGCACCAGGTAGTCGCGCGCGCCTTCTGGCGTCGAGCGGGTCAGGTAGGGCGTCTCGATCTCGAGGAAGTCACGTGCGTTGAGGACCTCGCGCATCGTCGAGATGACGTGGTGGCGGAGCGCGATGGTTCGCTGCATCGGTGGCCGGCGCAGGTCGAGCGAGCGGTGGCGCAGGCGCAGGATCTCGTCCACGCCGGCCGCCTCGTCGAGCGGGAACGGCGGCGTCTCGGCGTCGGAGAGGATCTCGAGCTCGGTCACGGCGAGCTCTATCTCGCCCGTGGCGAGATTCGGGTTGACGTTTTGCGGGTCGCGCCGGGTGACGCGTCCGGCCACGCTGATCACGTCCTCCGAGCGCAGGGCGTGGGCGCGCTCGTGCGCCTCGGGAGCGTTCTCGGGATGGAAGACGAGCTGGACGATCCCGGACCGGTCACGCAGGTCGACGAAGATCAGGCCGCCGTGGTCACGGCGACGGTGGACCCAGCCGGCGATGCGCGCCTCGGTGTCGGCCCGATCGGCGGTGAGCTGGCCGCACCATGCGTCGCGGTAGCGGTTGGGGCGCGGCGCGTGCATCACAAGCGCCGCCACTCGCTGAGGATCTCGGGGATCACGTTCCCGAGCTGCGTGTCGCGCTCGTCGCCCGACTCCATGTCCTTCAACCGCGCCGAACCGTTCTCACCGATGATGGCCACGTAGCGCGCGCCTATCCGGTCGGCGTGCCTGAGCTGGCCCTTGAGCGAGCGGCCGGCCAACTCGAGCTGGGCCTGGAGGCCGGCGCGCCGCGCCTCGAGCGCGAGCTCGAAGCCGGCGCGGGCACCCTCTGGCTTGGACAGCGCCACGAACAGGTCGACCAGGTCGGTGCCCGCCGCCGGCTCGCGCGAGGCGAGGAGCATCCTCTCGACGCCGGCTGCCCACCCGACGCCCGGAGTGGGTGGCCCGTCGAGCAGCTCAATCAGGCCGTCGTAACGACCGCCGCCGCCCACACCAGACTGGGCGCCGAGCTCATCGCTCGTGAACTCCCACAGGGTGCGGGTGTAATAGTCCAAGCCGCGGACGAGCGTCGGATCGAGCTCGTAACGGATGCCGGCGTCGTCAAGCAGCGCCCGCACGTGGGCGAAGTGCTCGGCGTCGTCGGGGGCCAGACGATCGAGCAACTTGGGGGCGTCGCGCATGATGGCCCTGGTACCCGGGTCCGAGGAGTCGAACGCCCGCATCGGGTTCAGATCGATCCGCGCGCGAACGTCCGCCGCGAGTTGGTCCTCGTGGGCGTGGAGGTACGCCTTCAATTCCGCCTGATACTCGGCCCGCGTCGCGGCCGTACCGAGGCTCGACAGGTGCAGGCGGGTGCCTCTAACCCCGACCGCGTCGAGCAGATCCGACAGCAGGACGATCAGCTCGGCGTCGGTCTCGGGCGTGGGCGAGCCGATGGCCTCCGCACCCACCTGCCAGAACTGTCGATAACGGCCCCGTTGGGGCGCCTCGGCCCGGAAGAAGCTCGACAGGTACCAGAGCTTCACGGGCTGGGCGAGCTTGTGCATGCCGTGTTCGAGGTAGGCCCGGCACACCGGCGCCGTCCCCTCGGGTCGCAGCGTCAGCGACCGGCCGCCGCCGTCGTCGAACGTGTACATCTCCTTCTGGACGATGTCGGTCGACTCCCCCACCCCCCGCGCGAACAGCTCGGTCGCCTCGAACGTGGGCGTCTCGATCCGGCGGTAGCCGGCCGCGCCGAGGATCTTGTCGGCCTGGTTCTCGAGCGCTTTACGTCGCGCCGCCGACTCCGGGAGGATGTCGAATGTGCCGCGAGGGGCCTGAATCACAG
>DATBYI010000715.1:0-11542 GCA_036513815.1 Solirubrobacteraceae bacterium | reverse complement strand
CACGTGGTGGACGATCAGTACCTGGTTCTCGTGCAGGGTGCCGATCCGCACGCTCTCACCGCTGCGGGTGGCCGGGCCGTCGGCCCAGTTCAGCGCCCGCGTGCGCAGCTCGTTGCCGTCGAGATAACTCGAGCCCATGTGCAGCAGCGCAGGCCCGAGCTGATACTTGCCGGAATCCCGGTCCTGCTCGACGAACCCGACCGCCTGGAGGGTTCGGAGGATGCCGTACACGGTGCCCTTCGGCAGCCGTAGCTCACCCGCCAGCTCGGCCACTCCGAGCCGCCGCGAGCGCCCCGAAAGAAGCCGCAGGATCGCGGCCGCGCGCTCGATGGATTGAATGCGACCGGGCACTTGTGCAGCCCTCCGCTAGCCCTCCCGAACCAAAACCGGGGCCGGGCGGCGTGCCCGAACCGCGGTCCGAACGGTGTTTGACATTGTCGCACCCTTTCCGTTATTGTCGCAAGCAAGGCTCGTGGGTGGAGAGCGTTTGGTCCAGAAGGAGGGTGCTTGCTGGGCATTATCGGTGCTGACCTGACCGCGGGGCGCCGCCGGCGTGGCTGCGCGCACGGCCCCCTGGGTCGCCTCCGCACACTCGACCGCCTCCTGCCGGTGAACGTGCATTCACGCACGTATGGGGGTCAAAGCCGCACAGTCGAGCGCCACGCCGCGCCGAGCGTGCGGTTATGACCCACGGCTTCCTAAGGCGCCGCCGTCAGGCGCCGCCGACCATTCGATTTCAAAGGGAAAGGGCATGAAGAAGCTCATCAATGCGCCCGATGCGGTCCTTCAGGACGCGCTTCGCGGTGTCGAGGCCGCGCACGGAGACCGTGTGCGCGTTTCCTACGATCCGGCCTACATCGTCCGGATCGACGCGCCGGTCCAGGGCAAGGTCGGGATCATCTCGGGAGGCGGCTCGGGCCACGAGCCGATGCACGGAGGCTTCGTCGGGCCGGGCATGCTCGACGCAGCTTGTCCGGGTGAGGTGTTCACCTCGCCCACGCCCGACCAGATGATCGAGGCGACCAAGGCGGTGGACGGTGGCGCCGGCGTCGTACACGTGGTCAAGAACTACACCGGCGACGTCATGAACTTCGACATGGCGGCCGAGATGGGGCGGGGCGACGAGATTGAGGTCGAGACCGTCTTGACCAACGACGACGTGGCGGTCGAGGACTCTCTCTACACCGCCGGTCGGCGCGGCGTTGGCGTGACCGTGCTCGTCGAGAAGATCTGCGGTGGCGCCGCCGAGGACCGCAAGTCGCTCAAGGAGGTTGCCGACCTCGGGCGTCGCGTCAACGCGAACGGCCGATCGATGGGGATGGCGCTGTCGCCGTGCATCACGCCCGCCTCCGGCAAGCCGAGCTTCGAGCTCGGTGAAGATGAGGTGGAGATCGGCATCGGGATCCATGGCGAGCCGGGCCGCTTCCGCGAGAAGATCGGCCCCGCCTCGCAGATCGCCGAGCGCCTGATGACTCCGATCGTGGAGGACCTCCCGTTCTCCTCTGGGGATCGCGTGCTCGTATTCATGAACGGTATGGGCGGCACGCCGTTGATCGAGCTGTACGTGATGTACGGCGAGGTGGCGAAGATCGCCCAGGAGCACGGGCTGACCATCGAGCGCAACCTGATCGGCAACTACATCACCTCGCTCGAGATGCAGGGTTGCTCGATCACCCTGCTCAAGCTCGACGACGAGATGGTCCACTACTGGGACGCTCCGGTTAACACCCCGGCACTGCGCTGGGGCGCGTGACGGTGGCGATCTGGGACCACTGACCGTGGCGATCCGGGGCGGCTGACGGTGGCGATCACGCGCGACTCCACGCTGGACTGGATGAACCGGTTCGCCGGCGAAATGTCCGAGCACCGTGAAGAGCTCGTGGCGCTCGACACGGCGATCGGCGATGGGGACCACGGCACCAACATGAACCGTGGCATGACCAAGGCGCTCGAGCGCCTTGGCGCCGCGGAGCAGGCGGATCCCGGCGCCGTGCTCAAGACCGTCGCGATGGCGCTCGTGTCGACCGTCGGCGGGGCCGCCGGCCCGCTGTACGGCACGCTGTTCTTGCAGATGGGCAATGCCCTGGCCGGGCAGGAGGAGGTCGACCTGCCCGCGTACGCCGCGGCCTGGCGTAAGGGCCTGGAAGGAGTCCAGGCCCGCGGCAAGGCGCAACCGCAGGACAAGACGATGGTCGACGCCCTGATCCCGGCCGTGGAGGCGCTGGAGAGTGCGTCGGATCTGGACGAGGGCCTGCGCGCGGCGGCGCAGGCCGCGCAGGAAGGAATGAAGGCAACGACGCCGCTCGTCGCGCGCAAGGGGCGTGCGAGCTACCTGGGCGAACGCAGCAAGGACCACCAAGACGCGGGCGCGACCTCTACCTACTACCTCTTCAAGAGCGCCGCCGAGGCGTTCGCGGGCTAAAGGAGAAACGCATGGCGAAGTACTCGATGGCACTCGATCAGGGCACGACCAGCTCGCGGGCGATGGTCTTCAACCATGAAGGCCGTGTGGTAGCCGTATCGCAGAAGGAGCACGAGCAGATCTACCCCAAGCCGGGCTGGGTCGAGCACGACCCCAAGGAGATCATGGCTCGGTCCAATGAGGTTCTCGATGAGGCCATGGAGAAGGCCGGCGCGAGCCGCGACGACATCGCCGCTCTCGGGATCACCAACCAGCGCGAGACGGCCGTCGTATGGGACCGCAACACCGGCGAGCCGGTGATGAACGCGATCGTCTGGCAGGACACGCGGACCGACAAGCTCGTCGACGAGCTGTCCGCCGATGGCGGTCAGGACCGGTTCCGCGAGACGGTCGGCCTGCCGCTGGCCACGTATTTCTCAGGGCCGAAGGTCCGGTGGATCCTCGACAACGTCGACGGCGCGCGCGAGAAGGCTGAGGCCGGCGACCTCGTGTTCGGCAACATGGACACGTGGTGCATCTGGAACCTGACCGGTGGCCCCAACGGCGGCCTGCACATCACCGACGTGACCAACGCCAGCCGGACCATGCTGATGGACCTCAAGACGCTGTCCTGGGACAAGGAGATCGCCGACACGATCGGTGTGCCGATGTCGATGCTGCCCGAGATCAGGGCCTCGAGCGACGTCTACGGCGAGGTGAGGACCGGCAACCTGACCGGCATCAACATCGCGGGCGACCTCGGAGACCAGCAGGCGGCCACGTTCGGCCAGGCGTGCTTCGACGCCGGCGATGCCAAGAACACGTACGGCACCGGCAACTTCATGCTGCTCAACACGAGCACCGAGGCCGTGCAGTCGAAGGCGGGCCTGCTGACCACGGTCTGTTACAAGATCGGCGACGAGGCGGCGGTGTACGCGCTCGAGGGCTCGATCGCAATCACCGGTGCGCTCGTGCAGTGGCTGCGCGACAACCTGCACATGATCCAGGCGGCCCCGCAGGTCGAGGAGCTCGCCAAGTCGGTGGACGACAACGGCGGTCTGTACATCGTGCCGGCGTTCAGCGGCCTCTTCGCCCCGTACTGGAAGTCGAACGCCCGCGGCGTCTTCGCCGGCCTCACCCGGTATGTGAACGCCGGCCACATCGCGCGCGCCACGCTGGAGGCCACCGCGTTCCAGACCCGCGAGGTGATGGACGCGATGGAGTCGGACTCGGGCGTCACGCTGAACGAGCTCAAGGTCGACGGCGGCATGGTCGCCAACGACCTGCTCATGCAGTTCCAGGCCGACATCCTCGGGGTTCCGGTGATCCGACCCGTGGTTGCCGAGACGACCGCGCTGGGCGCTTCCTACGCGGCCGGGCTGGCCGTCGGTTTCTGGAGCAGCACGCAGGAGGTACGCGACAACTGGGCCGAGGACAAGCGCTGGGAGCCGCACATGGATGCCGCCACCCGGGACGAGTACTACAAGTTCTGGAAGCGGGCCGTGACCCGTACGTTCGACTGGTTCGACGCGGGGAGCTAGCGGCCTGAAGGGGCGAGTAACGTTGGGGGGCGGCCCACTCGGGCCGCCTCCAACGGGATAGGCTCACGACATGGCTTCGCTCAGCACCGACGTACTCGTTATCGGCGGCGGCGCCACGGGTACCGGGGTGGCTTGGGACGCCGCGCTGCGCGGTTACGACGTGGTGCTCGTCGACCGGTTCGACCTTGCCGAGGGCACGAGCGGGCGCTTCCACGGCCTGCTGCACTCCGGCGGTCGCTACGCGGTCAAGGATCCAAACGCCGCAAAGGAGTGCATCCACGAGAACCGCATCCTCCGGAACGTCGCCGCCGACTGCATCGAGGACGTAGGCGGATTCTTCGTGACGACCCCGTTCGACGATCCGGCCTACGCCGACAAGTTTGCCAAGGGCTGCCGCGACACCGACGTCGACTGCGAGGAGATCGATCCGGCCGTGGCGCTGCGGGAAGAGCCGCTGCTGAACCCGGGCATCTCACGCGTGTTCCGCGTCCCGGACGGGAACATCGACGTGTGGAAGACCGTTTGGGCGATGGCCCGCGGCGCGCAGCAACGTGGCGCTCGGATCCTGCCCTACCACGCGGTCGTCGCCATTCACCGCACCGGCGACGTCGTCAACGGTGCGCGCGTACGTGGTCTGGGCACCGGCGACGAGATCGACATCGAGGCTCGCGTGACAGTGAACGCGGCGGGCGCGTGGGCGGGTCAGGTCGCCGACATGGCCGGCATCGAGGGGGTCCGCGTGCTGCCGGGCCGGGGGATCATGATCGCGATGAACCACCGCCTGGTGAACACGTGCGTCAACCGCTGCACGATGCCCGGCGACGGCGACATCATCGTCCCGATGCGGACGGTGTGCATCATCGGCACGACCGACGAGCACACCGACGATCCCGACGACCATCACGTGCCCCCGTCGGAGGTCGACCAGATGCTCGACGACGGCGAGAAGCTCGTGCCCAGCTTCCGTCAGGCGCGCGCCTTGCGCGTCTGGACGGGCGTCCGGCCGTTGTTCGAGGACGCTAAGGCGTCCGACACCCAGACCCGCGACGTGACCCGTGCCCACGCGCTTCTCGACCACGCCCAGCGCGATGGCGTCGACGGCTTCGTGACGATCACGGGGGGGAAGCTCACGACCTTCCGGTTGATGGCCGAGGACACGATGACCGCGGTCAGCCGCCACCTGGGCGACGAGCGTCCGTGTCTGACGAAGACCGAGCCGCTTCCGGGCTCGGAGGACCGCGCGACCTACATGCTCGGAGAGCGGCTCGAGCGCAAGGAGAAGAACCTCGTCGACGAGCAGATCATCTGTGAGTGCGAGCTCGTTCCACGGTGGAAGCTCGAAGAGTCGATTCGTCGTCGCGCCACCACGAACCTCGACGACATCCGCCGGCTGCTCCGCCTCGCGATGGGACCCTGCCAGGGCGGATTCTGCATCTACCGAGCCGCCGGAATCCTGCACGGTCTCGACGGTCTGAGCGCGGAGCAGACCGACCATTCGCTCGTCGACCTTCTCGAGGAGCGGTGGAAGGGGACCTGGCCGATCCTGTACGGCGATCAGCTCCGCCAGGCTCGTCTCGACGAGTGGATGTTCCAAGGCGTGCTCGACGTCGAACACCTTCCGGCCGTGGCGGCGCAGGAAGTTCCGGCATGAGGGGCGAGCTGCACTACGACGCGGTCGTGATCGGCGCGGGCACGGCAGGACTCACGGCCGGGGCCCGCCTGGCCGAGGGTGGGGCGCGGGTGTGCGTCGTGGCCAAGGGCGTGGGGTCGACCCACCTCGCGCCCGCGACGATTGACGTGCTCGGCTACACGCCGGCGCGGGTGGCGTCGCCGGCGGCCGCGCTGGAGGAGCTGGCCGCGCTGCGCCCCGATCACCCGTACGCATTGCTCGGCGGCGAAACCGTCGCCGAATCACTCCGCTGGTTCCGCGCCGCCGTGGAATCAGGTCCGTCCATGCCCGGGTACCGGTACGTGGGCGATCTGGACCGGAACCATCTTCTGCCCACGGCGGTGGGCGCCCTGCGTCCGTCCGCGCTCGTGCCCGAGACGATGGCGGGCGGCAACATGGCCACCGATGCTTCCGCGAGCGTGTGCATCGTGGGCTCTCGCTCGCTGCGTGATTTCCATGCCGGGCTGTGTGCCGCCAACCTCGGGCGCGCGGGAATCGAGGCGCGGGCGGTGGGCATCGAGATCGAGGTGACCCGCGCCGACGAGAACACCGTCGGCATGGCCCGTCGCTTCG
The DNA here is from genome assembly GCA_036513815.1 of Solirubrobacteraceae bacterium. Classification (GTDB taxonomy): domain Bacteria; phylum Actinomycetota; class Thermoleophilia; order Solirubrobacterales; family Solirubrobacteraceae; genus Palsa-465. The sequence goes on along the minus strand of DATBYI010000715.1, from coordinate 5,358 downwards.
ACGACCCCGCCTGGCGCGCCGACTTCGCGGCACGGCTTGCCCTGAAGCTCGGCGCCGAGGAGCGCATCGGCATGCCGGCGATGCTCGGCGCACGCGACCCGCACGGGGCCTGGGCCGATCTCGAGCAGCGCCTGGGGCGCGCGGTGTTCGAGATCCCGACCCTGCCGCCGTCGGTGCCCGGCATGCGGCTATTCGAGATCCTGCGCTCGGCGCTGCGGCGGGCGGGCGGACGCCTCATCCTCGGGCCCGAGGTGGTCTCCTACGAACGGTCCGGGTCGCGCATCGTGTCCGTGGCGATCGCGTCGGCCGGCCACGATGCCCATTACGCGGCCCCGTGGTTCGTGCTCGCCTCGGGCGGGTTCGGCTCCGGGGCGATCGAGCTCGACTCGCGCTGGGCCACCCACGAGCGGGTCCTCGGCCTGCCCCTGCGCGGCCTGCCCGATGCGGGCGAGCCGCGGTTCGTCGGGGATTACCTCGCCGAGCAGCCGATGGCGCGGGTCGGGGTGGCGGTGGACGGAGAACTGCGGGCCGAGGGCGCGGAGAACGTGCTGGTGGCGGGCGCCGGACTTCCCGGTGCGGTGCCGTGGCGCGAGGGGTCGGGCGAGGGCATCGCGCTGGCCAGCGGCTCGCATGCCGCCCGTTTCGTGCTCGCGCACTCCGGAGCTCACGCAGGAGCGGCGGCATGAGTGAACACGGCGTCCTCGAAGAGCTGATGCGCGGCTCGCTTGACCACTGCGTCAAGTGCACGATCTGTGAGACGCAGTGCCCGGTCTCGAACGTGTCGCCGCTGTTCCCGGGGCCAAAATATGAGGGCCCGCAGGCCGAGCGCTATCGCATCTCCGACGAGCCGTCGGTCGACCCGTCGGTCGACTACTGCTCCGGATGTGGGATCTGCTCGCTGGCCTGCCCCCAGGGCGTGAAGATCGCCGAGATCAACTCGCAGGCGCGGAACCGGCTCAAGCAGCAGAAGGGCATCCCGCTCCGCGACCGGATCATCACGCGTCCGACGTGGCTCGGGCGGCTCGGCACCCCTGCGGCGCCGCTCGCCAACCTCACGATCGAGTCCAAGCCGGCCCGCATCATCGGCGAGAAGGTGCTCAAGGTGCACCGCGACGCGGCGGCGCCCAGGTTCGCCGGCCGGCGCTTCTCGCGGTGGGCCAAGAATCACCCGAGTCCGGCCACCGGACGCAAGATCCTCTACTTCCACGGCTGCGGAACGGAGTATTACGAGCCGTGGGAGGGCGAGAAGGTCATGCATATCCTCGAGCACAACGGCTTCGAGGTGATCGTGCCCAAGCAGGACTGCTGCGGCCTGCCGCTTCAGTCGAGCGGGCTGTTCGATGACGCGCGCAAGGTCATCCTTCGCCGCGGGCGCGAGTTCGCTCCGTATCTGCGCGAGGACCCGAACCTGCTCGTCGTCGGCAACGCGACCAGTTGCACGCTGATGCTCAAGCGGGAGGCCCGCGAGATCCTCTCGCTCGAGGACGATCCGGACCTCAAGCTGCTCTCCGAGCGGACCTACGACATCTGCGAGCTGCTGCTCGAGCTCCACGACCGCGGCGAGCTGAAGACCGACTTCAAGCCGGTCAACGAGCACATCTTCTACCACGCGCCCTGCCAGCAGCAGGGCCACTGGATCGGCAAGCCGGCGCTCGAGCTGTTCGCGCTCATTCCCGGCCTCGAGGTCACCGAGGGGAACGCGCGCTGCTGCGGGATCGCCGGCACCTACGGACTCAAGGTGGAGAAGTACGACATCGCGATGGCGGTCGGGGCGGACCTGTTCGGCCAGGTCAAGGCGTCGGGCGCCGGCGAGGTCGCGTGCGACAGCGAGACCTGCCGGTGGCAGATCACGCACGCCACCGGCCAGAAATCGGTTCACCCGATCGACTATCTGCACCGCGCCTACGGGCTCTAAGGGCTGATCATGGTCGGGATCGTGGTGGTGTCCCACAGCGCCACGCTGGCCGAGGGCGTCGTCGCGCTGGCTCGCGAGATGGGTGGCGCCGAGCTTGCCCTCGAGGCGGCGGGCGGCACCGACGAGCCGGACGTGCTCGGCACGAGCGCCGAGCGCGTCCAGGCCGCGATCGAGCGAGCCATGTCTCCCGACGGCGTGCTCGTGCTCATGGACCTGGGGAGCGCGCTGATGAGCGCCGAGTTCGCGATCGAGCTGCTCGGGGACGCGCCGGGCAAGGTGCTGTTGAGCGAGGCGCCGCTCGTCGAGGGAGCGGTGGCCGCCGCGGCGGCGGCGAGTGGTGGCGCGTCGCTCGAAGAGGTGGCGGCCGAGGCGCGCGGCGCGCTCGCGATGAAGAGCTCGCAGCTCGGAGCTCCCGGCCCGGCCGACGGTGCGGCCGTCGTTCCCGAACCCGAGGACAGCCGACCGGATGAAGCGCACACTGTGCTCGAGGTGCGTAACGCGATCGGGCTCCACGCGCGCCCGGCCGCGCGATTCGTCGAGACCGTTCGTCGGTTCGACGCCGACGTGCGCGTCGCAAAGAGTCCGAACGGCCAGCCGGTCAAGGCGACCAGCCTGACGAACGTCGTCGGGCTCGGCGCGCGATTCGGCGACACGCTGAACGTCAGCGCTTCGGGGCCTCAGGCCGACGACGTGCTGCTGGCGCTGGCGCAGTTGGCGGACCAGGGGTTCGGCGACGGCGTCGCGTCGGCGCCACCGGCCCGTCCGGTCGCGCCGACGCCGTCGTCACCGTCGGTGTCCGTGGCGCCGCCCCAGGCGCCGAGGGGTGGGGCGCCCCAGGCTGGCGAGGTGCTCGCCGGCGTCGCGGCGTCGGCGGGCATCGCGGTCGGGCCCGCGCACCAGCTCCGAGGCGCGTTCACGCCACCGCCGGAGCGCGCGGCCGAAGCTCCCGAGCGCGAGCAGGCGCGGCTCGGCGAGGCGATCGCCACGGCCAGGACCGCGATCGAGCGCGATCACGACACGGTTGCCGCCCGCGCCGGTGAGGCCGACGCGGCGATCTTCAACGCGCACCTCGTGCTGCTCGAGGACGAGGCACTGCTCGAGCCCGCGTATCGAGCGATCGAGCATGGCGCGACCGCGGAGCGCGCTTGGTATGACGCGGCGCAAGAGGTCGCGGCGCGCTACCGAGCCTTCGAGGAGCCGCTCTTGCAGGAGCGCGCCGCCGACGTGCTCGACGTCGGCCGCCGCGTGGTTGACGCGTTGACCGGGGACCCGAGTGCGAGGCCGAGCGCCGAAGGGATCGTCATCGCCGGCGAGCTGACGCCGGCCGATGCCGCCGCCCTCGATCCGGCGCGAGTCACCGGGATCGCCACCGCCCACGGCACCGCCACCGCGCACGCCGCGATCCTCGCGCGCGCGCTCGCGCTGCCGGCCGTGGTCGGGATCGGCGACGCCGTGCTCGCCATCGAGGACGGGACGACCGTCCTGCTCGACGGGGAGGCCGGGACGCTCCAGATCGACCCGCCGGCCGACGTGCAGCGGGACGCGAGCGAGCGGCGCGAGCGCATGGCGACCCGTCGCGCCCGCGCGCGCGAACGCGCCCACGAGCCGGGTGCGACGAGGGACGGGACCCGGATCGAGGTGTTCGCGAATCTGGGCAACGCCGCGGAGGCGGCCGAGGCGGTCGAGCAGGGCGCCGAAGGGGTAGGCCTGCTGCGCACGGAGTTCCTCTTCCTCGACCGCGCCGAGCTTCCGAGCGAGGAGGAGCAGGCCGAGACGCTGCGCGAGATCGCCACCGCGCTCGACGGTCGCCCGCTCGTCGTCCGCACGCTCGACGCGGGCGCCGACAAACCGCTCCCAGCGCTCCCGATGCCGCCCGAGGCGAACCCCTTCCTCGGCGTGCGCGGAATCCGGGTCGGCCTCGAGCGCCCAGACCTGCTCGCCACGCAGCTGCGCGCGATCCTCCGCGTGGCCGTCGAGTACCCGCTCAAGGTCATGCTGCCGATGGTCGCCACCGCCGAGGAGATCCGGGAGGCCCGCGCCGTGCTCGACCAGGCACGCCAGGACACCGGGATCGACGTGCCGCTCGAGTTCGGGATCATGGTCGAGGTCCCGGCCGCGGCGCTGACCGCGGCGCGGCTGGCCGAGCAGGTCGACTTCTTCTCGCTCGGGACCAACGACCTCACGCAGTACACGATGGCGGCAGAGCGCGGCAACGAACGGCTCGCGGCGCTCTTGACCGGACCGCAGCCGGGGGTGCTTCGGCTCGTCCAGGAGACGGTGGCCGGCGCCCGCGCCCACGGACGCTGGGTCGGAGTGTGCGGCGAGCTCGCGGGCGACCCCCCGAGCGCGGTGCTGTTCGCCGGGCTGGGGGTGACCGAGCTGAGCATGGCGCCGGCGCTCGTGCCCGAGGTGAAAGAGGCCCTGCGCGGCGTTGATCTGGCGGAAGCGCAGGAAGCCGCGCGCCAGGCGCTCACGGCCGAGGACGCGACGGCCGCGCGCGCCCTCGGGGCTTCTCTGTTGTAAGCGTGAGGTACGCTCATGCCCACGTGGAAGCCGGTACGTTGAGCTTCTTGCGCTCATCCCGGATGCTCGCGGCCGGTACGGGGCTACGAGTCGTCGCCTGCCCCGCGGTGCTAGCGCTCATCCTCGACGCCTCCTACACCGCGGCCGCGATCGTGTTCCTCGTGGCGGCCGCCACCGATTGGCTCGACGGCCGCCTGGCGCGCCGCTGGGGGGTCACCACCCGCTTGGGCGCGTTCCTCGACACGACGGCCGACAAGCTGCTCGTCACCGCCGCCGTGATCGCGCTCGTGTCCGTCCATCGCGCCTCACCCTGGGTCGCGCTCGTCATCGTGGGGCGTGAGTTCACGATCCTCGGCCTGCGCGCCGCGGTCGAGTCGGGCGGGCGACAGTTCGAGACCTCGATGCTCGGCAAGTGGAAGGCCACCGTTCAGTTCGTCGCGATCACGCTCGCGATCCTGCGCCCGGACGTCGTGATCGCCGGCGCCTACCTCGATCAGTGGGCGATGGTGATCGCGGCGCTCGTCACCGCCTGGTCCGGGATCGACTACATCGTCCAGTTCTCCGCCGCGCTGCGCTCCTAAACCTGTGGACGCCCGCGCGAAAACACTCGCATTCGAGTGGCCCCTGGCGGCGCTGCGCGGCGTCCTCGCCCCCTCGCGTAGCGCTGCTACGCGTCGGGGGCTGCGTCCTTGCGCCGCATCCGCCAGTGACCCCTCTCGGTGCGAGCGCATTCACGCGGACGCCCACTAGACGGTGGCTCGCATATTCGTCACCGGTGGGACGGGCGTGATCGGAACCGCGCTCGTGACGAGATTGCTCGAGCGCGGAGACGAGGTGGTCGGGCTGGCTCGCTCGGACTCCGCCGCCTCCGCCCTGTCGGCCCGCGGCGTCGACGTGGCCCGCGGCGAGGGCTTCGACGA
>DATBYI010000714.1:0-8659 GCA_036513815.1 Solirubrobacteraceae bacterium | reverse complement strand
GCCGGCGCGGCGATCGCCGCGTTCCTGCTGCGCGAGCCGGCGGCATCCGAAGTGGTGCGTCTCAAGACGACGGAGGAAGGTGGTGAGCATGAGGCGCTGGCGGCTTGACGTGACCGCTCGACCGGTGGTGATCCGCGAGGTATCCGCGGATGCGATCGGCGAGGTCTCCCCGCCGGGGATCCGCGAGGTGTCCGCGGAGGTGATCGGCCAGGGGTCAGCGCCAGCCGAGGCGACCCTCGGGGAGCTCGACCGCCGCCCCTGGCGACGGAGCCGGGGTGCGATGATGCGCGAGTCGCCATGCTCCCCACGCGCCACCTCCTCGAGTTCATTCTCACGATCTACATCCTGATCGTCATCCCGGGCCCGAGCGTGCTGTTCGTGGTTAGTCGCGGTGTCGCGCTCGGGCGGCGGGCGGCGCTCGCCTCGGTCCTCGGCAACTCCGGGGGACTGATCCTCCAGCTCGTGCTTGTCGCGATCGGGATCGGCTCGATCGTGGCCAGCTCGGACGCCGTGTTCACGACGGTCAAGCTGCTCGGCGCCGCGTATCTCGTCTACCTCGGAGTCCGGAACATCCGCCAGCGCAAGTCGATCGCGGCGCTGTTCACCCCGGCCGCGACGGCCGAGCCGAAGCCGCTGCGGCGGATCGTCCGCGAGGGATTCTTCGTGGGCGCGACAAACCCCAAGGGCGTGCTGATGTTCACGGCGATCCTGCCCCAATTCATCGTCCGCTCCCAGGGGCACGTCACGCTCCAGCTCGCGTTGCTCGGCTCGATCTGCGTGGCGATCGGGATCCTCTCCGATGGCGCGTGGGCGCTCGCCGCTGGATCAGCGCGCCAGTGGTTCGGACGCTCCACCCGCCGCCTCGAGCGGATGACCGGCGCCGGCGGCGCGATGCTGATCGCGCTCGGGTTTGGTCTGGCCGTCACCTCGCGCAGGAGCTGACCGGGATCGTGAGCCCGCGAGGCTCGCGCCGGAGCGCCGGCATCCTCCTGCACCGCCGGCGCGGCGAGGAGCTCGAGGTGCTGCTCGTCCACCCCGGTGGGCCGCTGTGGGCACGGCGCGATCTCGGGGCCTGGTCGATCCCCAAGGGCGAGTACACCGACGGGGAGGAGCCCCTAGCCGCCGCGCGGCGTGAGTTCGAGGAGGAACTCGGGACGGCGGCGCCGCCGGGTGAGGCGGCCGACCTGGGGGAGGTCCGCCAGAAGAGCGGCAAGCTCGTGCGTGCCTGGGCGATCGCCGGCGACCTCGACGCGGCGACGACGATCAGCAACACGTTCGAGCTCGAATGGCCGCCGCGGTCGGGGCGCAAGATCGAGGTCCCCGAGGTCGACCGCGCCGAGTGGTTGGGGCTCGACGCGGCGCGCGAGAAGATCAACGGCGGCCAGGTGGCGTTGCTCGAGCGGCTGGCGGAGCTCGTGGGTATCACTGCCGAGTGAGCCCTAATGCCGCGCGCATCAGCCCCACTGCCCACTACACCGGCTACGTGTGGGCGCGCAACGGCCTCTCCCACCCAGGTCTGATCACGCGTGAGGGGCGGGTTCTGTTCGACTCGCTTCAGCCGGCCATGCTGGCGAGCCGGGCGATCGGGGGCGCCACGCTCGAGGCGTATCTGCTCGCGCGCCACCGGGCGATCGACGCAGTGCTCGAGCGCGCGATCGACGCCGGCGAGGTCAGCCAGGTGATCGAGGTGGCGGCCGGACTGTCGCCGCGGGGGTGGCGCTTCACCCGGAACTACGGCGAGCGGCTCGTGTACGTCGAGACCGACCTGCCGGGGATGGCAGCGCGCAAGCGTGCGGCGCTCGAGCGCATCGGATCGCTGAGCGATCGTCATTGCGTGAGCGAGGTGGACGCGTTGCGTGATGACGACGGACCGGGGAGTCTCGCCGCGGTGGCGGCCGAGCTCGATCCCGAAGAGGGCCTCGCGATCGTCACCGAGGGACTGCTCGGATACCTGCCGACCGACGCGGTCGAGGCATTGTGGGGGCGGTTCGCGCGGACGCTGACGCGTTTTCGCGCCGGTCGGTACGTCTCCGATCTGCATCTCGGTGGAGTGGCCACGCCTCAGGTGCGGGCGTTCCGGCTGGCGCTCTCGGCATTCGTCCGCGGCCGCGTGTACCTGCACTTCACCGACGCCGGGGAGGCGGAGGCGGCGCTCCTATCGGCGGGATTCGCCACCGCGCACGTCCGCCGCGCGGTCGACGTGATCGGCCCCGAGGACGCCCGGGGAAGCCGACTCGCTAACCTCCTTGAGGCGTCAACCAACTAAGGCGCCGCCGTCAGGCGCGCCGCAAAGTTTCAGCTCCCCGGAGGCGTCCAACAACATGATTTCGGCCACGCTGTACAGCGATCCTGCCTGTCCCTGGGCCTATTCCGAAAGTCCGGCGCTCCGGGTGATCGAGTGGCGCTACGGCGACCAGCTCGATTGGCGGCTCGTGCTCGTCGGGCTGACCGAGGACGCCGCTCAGTACGAGGGCCGCGGCTACACCACGCTGCGCGGCGCCCTTGGCCAGGCGAGCTTCCGCCACCGCTACGGCATGCCGTTTGCGCCGGCGCCGAAGTCACGGCTGAGCGCGACCTCGCGCGCGTGCCGGGCGGTCATCGCCGCGCGGATGAGCGACCCGGGCAGCGAGTGGCGCGTCTTCCGCGCCATCCAGCTCCACAACTTCAACTCGCCGATGCTGCTCGACGACGACCAGGACCTGGTCACCGCGCTGCGCAACGTCCCGGGCATCGACGCCGAGCAGATCGTGGCCCGGATCGACGCGCCCGACGTGGTCGAGGCCTACCGGGCCGATCGCGAGCAGACCCGCAAGGCCGAGGGGTCGGCCGCCGAGCTCCAGGGCAAGACCTCGACCAGCGACGGCCCGGTCCGTTTCACGGCCCCCTCCGTCGTATTCGAATCGAATGGCACGCGGCTCGTCGCCGGCGGCTTTCAGCCGGTCGAGGCCTATGACGTGCTCGTCGCGAACATCGACCCGACGCTTCACCGCGAGCCGGCCCCCGAGGAGCCGGCGCCGCTGCTCGAGCGCTTCCCGGACGGGCTGAGCACCCAGGAGGTCGCTGCTCTGCTCGCGCGTGGCAACGACCGTCCCGACCGCGGCGCGGCCGAGGCGGCGCTGCTCGAGCTGCTCGCGGCCGGCGCCGCGCTGCGCGATCCGCTCGGTGACGACGCACTGTGGCGCTCGGCGGTCTACGCCGACCGGCCGGCGATCGTCCCGGGTGCGGCGCAGGCCGTCGCCGTCGGCTGATCGCCCTCGCGTCGCTACGTTCCCGGCGTGGCGGACGTCCTGCTCTTCGACCTCGACGAGACGCTGATGGTCGAGGAGCAGGCTGCCGTCGCCGCTTTTGAGGCGACGGCCCGGCGCGGGGTCGCGACCTACGAGCTGGACGTCGCCGCGCTGGCCATTGCGGCCCGGGCGCGGGCACGCGAGCTGTGGCGGGCGGCCCCGACATACGACTACTGCCGGCGCGTGGGCATCAGCTCGTGGGAGGGGCTGTGGTGCCGCTACGCCGGTGACGGCCGCGAAACACGGCTCCTCCGCGATTGGTCCCCGACCTACCGGCGCGAGGCGTGGCGACTCGCGCTCGCCGATCAGGGAATCGACGATCTTCGGCTGGCCGAGGAGCTCGGCGAGCACTTCCCGGTGGAGCGGCGCGCCCGGCACGAGGTCTTCGTTGAGGTCGAGCCGACGCTGCGCGAGTTGAGCGCCACGTACGTCCTGGGCGTCGTGACCAACGGTGCCTCGTGCCTTCAGCGAGACAAGCTTCGCGCCTCCGAGTTGGGCGACTACTTCGACGTTGTGGTCGTCTCGGGTGACGTGGGAGTCGCGAAGCCCGATGCCTCCGTGTTTCGACGAGCGCTGGCTGAGCTCTCGGCTGAGCGAGCCGTGATGGTTGGCGACAGCGTTGAGAAGGACGTCCACGGAGCGCTTGGCGCGGGCCTGGGAGCCGTGTGGGTGAACCGCTCAGGGCTCGCGCGGCCAGATGACCTCGACGTTCCCGAGGTGACGAGCCTCAGTGAGCTGCCACGCGTCCTCGAGGAAGGGATGACTCGCGGCCTGTGGCGGACGGAGTCGCCTTCGGGACCGAGCGAACGGCCGTCCGCCGCGGGCCGGCGGCGCTGAGCGCGATCCGTGGGAGGCTGGGCGAGCACCCTTCCGACGCGGCAGTTGTGTGACCCGGCCCGCGCGGTTTCCGCATGCGTAAGTCGACAGCGGGGCGGCCCTTGTGAGACTGTGACGGCCTGTGCATGTGTGGCATGCGTAGCTCGTCACGCGTCGGGAGGGGCGGCTGTCGTGACGAGTTAGCCATGAGTGCGCCCGCAAACGTGGAAAACCGCGCAGGCGGCCGCCTCCCGCCGACCTGCGCGCGTTTATTCACGCCACGGATGCAGAAATGCGCATGCTCTCAAGACGTCTTGCGGTGGGGGCGTTTATGCGGGTCCGCCGAACCTGCAAGACCTGCCACGCGAGCCGGGACGCCGGCATCCTGGCAGCTTGCGCACGTGCGACGTGCACGACATGTCACGGCTGATCCGTCGCGCTGCCGATGGCAGGTTGTGCACGTTTGCAGCGGTGATCAGGATGTTCGACCGTCCCCGAGCCTCGGGAGGGATCGGCGTCAAGATAAGCTCCCGCCGCACTCCACGACTAAAAGGAGCATCGATGCCGGGACCCTCGTGCCTCCAGACGCGCCGCCGCCGTCCACTCGTGACGGCCGCTGGGCTCGCGTTGCTTATCTCGCTCGCAGTCACCGCCTCCGCCATCGCTGCTTCGAACAGCGTCAAGGTCGCGACGACCAAGAAGAAGATCACGATCACGGGAATCGCCGCCACCGCCCCCGAGTCCGTCCAGGTCAACTTCGATCCCCACAAGTGCGCGGCGAGCTACTCCAGGGAGACCAAGCGCAGCAAGGTGGCCTTCACGGACTTCCAGGTCCACACGGTCGGGCATTTCACGTTCCGGATCAAGCTTCCGGTGCCGGCGCCATCCGGCGATAAGGCGGGGCACTACGCCTGCACGTACCTGCTCGAGATCGTCGACAACGGCACCAACGTCAAGCCGGTCGCGTCGGCCAGCTCAAAGTACTGACGACACCGGCCTAGACTCGCGAGCACGTTTGAGCTAGGCACGCTCCCGCTCCCGATCGTCGAGGCCCCGATGGCCGGCGGTCCGTCGACGTCCGCGCTGGCGATCGCCGTGTCCGAGGCGGGTGGACTCGGGTTCCTGGCCGCGGGCTACAAGGGCGCCGACGCGTTCGCCGAGGAGATCCGCGCGGTCCGCGCGGCGACCGACAGGGCGTTCGGCGTGAACCTGTTCGTACCCGGGATCGAACCCGCGGATCCCGAGAGCCTGGGCGAGTACCTGCGCCGACTGGCGCCCGAGGCCGAACGTCAGGGTGCCGAACTCGGCGAGCCTCGGTTCGAGGACGACGACTGGGCGGCCAAGCTCGACGTCGTGTGCGCTGAGCATCCGGCGGTGGCGTCGTTCACCTTCGGCTGCCCGGACGCGTCGATCGTCGATCGCCTGCACGAGGCCGACGTCGCGGCGTGGGTGACGGTTACGAACGTGGCCGAGGCCGCCGCCGCCGAGGCGGCCGGCGCCGACGCGATCGTCGCGCAGGGGGCCGAGGCGGGAGGCCATCGGGGCGGGTTCGTCGCCGACGGCTCGGGCGAAGAGGGCATCGGGCTGCTCGCCCTGCTGCGGATCCTGGCCGGGGCGACGCCGCTGCCGTTGGTCGCCACCGGCGGCATCGCGGACGGCGCGGTGCTGGCCGCGGTGCTGTGTGCCGGCGCGAGCGCCGGCCAGATCGGCACCGCGCTGATGCTGGCCCCCGAGGCGGGCACGCCCGACGCTCAGCGTGCGCGGCTCGCCGAGCCGGGACCGACGCGCGTGACGCGGGCATTCACGGCCGCCCCGCGCGCGGGATCGTCAACCGGTTCATGACCGAGCACCACGACGCCGCGCCACTCGCCTACCCGGAGATCCACCACGTCACGAGCGCGCTACGCGCCGCCGCGCGGCGGCGCGGAGACGCCGACGCCTTCAACCTGTGGGCCGGGCAGGCCCATGAGCTCGTCGAGGCTCGGCCCGCCGGCGAGATCGTGCGCGACATGGCGGCCGAGGCGGCCGCGGTCCTCAGGCGCGTTAATCGAATTGTCGGCGAGGCGCCTTAGCGCGGCCCGACACGATCCAGATACCAGTGCCGGCCGCCGCTCAGCACGCGAAGCGCTTCGTCTGCGTCGTCGCGGCGGACCGGGACCAACGTGAAGCGAGTGATCGTGCGCGACGCGCCGACCTGATCTGAGTACAGGAGCTCGACGGCGATCGCTTCGTGCTGTGAGATCGCGCGCGCGATCTCGTCGTGGGCGGAGTCGGTTCGCTCGCGAATTGCCCCCTGCCAGAGGCCGACGTCGCCGGCTGGGATGTACAGGTCGCGCGTCTGTGCCCGGAGGTCGTCCTCCGGGAAGTGGTCGACGGAGGCGCGCACCATGCCGACGCGCACGCCCCAGCCCTGACACACGGCGATCCCCGCGCCGACGTTGCGCAGGCTCATTACCAGGTAGATGTTTCCGTTCACGTTCTCGGCCATGGCGTAGCCGCCGCCGACGCGAACCCAGTGCTCGTCCGCGAACATGATCTTCTGCTCCGGGTCGACGCCGAGGCGCGATTGGACGAGCAGCGGGCGGCGTTGCTCCTGGAGCGCCAGCTCAGCGATCCGGGCCGAGCGATTTGACGAACGGACCGCGGCGAACGTCGCGACGGCGAGGACGAGCGTGCCGGCGCCGGTGGCCAGCGAGGAGATCGTCTCCGGGCTCGCCATCAGGTCCCGGTGAAGGCGGGCGCGCGCTTCTGAACGAACGCCGCGGCGCCTTCGACGAAATCCTTGCTCCGTCCGAGCGCGTGCTGGAGCTCCGCTTCCAGGTCGAGCTGGGCGTCGAGGTTCCCGTAAATGAACTGGTTGAGCGCTCGCTTGGAGCTCGCGTAGGAACGGGTCGGGCCCGCGGCGAGCCGCGCCACGAGCGCTTCCGCCTCGTCCATCAGGCGATCGTTGGGATAGACCCAATTGGCGAGGCCCCACTCGAGCGCCTGGGGCGCCGGGATGCGCTCGCCGAGCAGCGCCATCTGGAAGGCACGTGCGCGCCCGACCGCGGGCGGCACGAGCGCCGTCGAGCCGCCGTCCGGCATCAGTCCGACGTTGACGAACGCGAGTCCGAAGAACGCCGACTCGGCCGCCATGATCAGGTCGCAGGCGAGCGCGAGCGAGCAGCCGATCCCGGCCGCCGGGCCGTTCACCGCGGCCACCACCGGTTTCTCGAGCCGGCGGATCCCCGCGATGATCGGGTGGTAGATCTCGCGCAGCTCGCGGCCGATGTCGGGCATGCCGTCGTCGGCGGGCTCGAACCCGGCCTTCAGGTCGGCACCGGAGGAGAAGCCCCGGCCGGCCCCGGTGAGCAGGACGGCCCGCACCGAGGGGTCGGCGGCGTCGCGCTCGATGATCGTGCGCAGCTCGAAGCCGAACTCCGGGGTCCAGGCGTTCAGCGTGTCGGGCCGATTGAGGGTCAGGCGGCCGACGCCGCCCGACTGCTCCCAGATGACGGTCTCGTAGGGCAAGTCACGGACTCCTCTCTAGTTTCAAGGGCAACCTCTCCAGCCCGTAGATCCCCGAGGGCGTGCCGAACTCGGGTTCGCCGTCGAACGTGACCGAGCTGACGTGCTCGGCCAGGAAGGCGAGCGCCTCCTGCATCTCGGCCCGGGCCAGGTTCGCGCCGACGCAGTAGTGGATCCCGGCGCCGAAGGTGAGCAGGCGCTGGCGCTCGCCCGTGCGGTCGGCGGTCAGGTCGAAGGTGTCCGCGCGCTCGCCGTCCCGGTGGGCGTGCCAGGCCGAGACGAGCACGATCGAGCCGGCCGGGAACGTCACGCCGCGGTAATTGACCTCGTCGATGAGGATCCGCGCGGTGAACGGGGTGATCGGCTCAAAACGGAGCGCCTCTTCGACCGCCACCGACGCGAGCCCCCGCGGATCGGCCCGGACTGCCTGCCACTGATCGGGGTGCTCGGCGAGCAGGCGGACCGCGTGGGCGAGCTGGCTCTGGCTCGTGTCGACCCCACCGACGAGGATGTTCAGCACGAGGTTTCGTAGCTCGTCGTCGGACAGGCGGTCGCCTGCCTCCTCAGCCTTGATCAGCCGCGAGATGAGGTCGTCGCCGGGAGCTTGACGCCGGTCGGCGATGAACCGATCTTCGTACTCGTAGAACTCGGCCACCGCCTGCTCGATCTGCTCGCGGTCTGCCATCAGACTTGTCGGGTCGAACTGGCGCTGGATCACGTTCGAGAAGTGGTGAAGCCGCGGGGCGTCGTCGAGCGGGGCGCCCATCACCTCGGCGATCACGAGCGAGGGATACGGCTTGGCAAAGTCCGCGATGAACTCGCAGCGCCCGTCGGCCGGGATCGTGTCGAGGAGCTGCTCGAGGAAGCGGCGCATCGCCGGCCGGTAGCGGTCGACGGCGCGGGGCGAGAGCGCCGGGTTGACCAGGTTGCGCAGCCGGCGGTGATCGTCGCCGTTGACGTTGATGATGTTGCGGACGATCTCCTCGCGCAGCGGACCCTCGGTGATCCCGAACAGGTCGGCGATCGTCAGTCCGGGGAACACCGCCGCC
>DATBYI010000713.1:0-4201 GCA_036513815.1 Solirubrobacteraceae bacterium | reverse complement strand
GGGCCGGTTCAACCAGGCGGTCCGAAAGGGCAAGAGCGTCGACGAGCGGATCAAGAATCTGGTCGAGCTCAAGGGCGCGGCGATGATCGGCTGCGAGTACTGCGTCGATCTGGGTTCCCAGATCTGCCGCCATTCGGGCTTCTCCGACGAGGAGCTGCTGGCCGTGCCTTGCTACCGCCAGAGCGAGCTGTTCACCGAGCGCGAGAAGACCGCCCTCGATTACGCGGTCGCGGTGATGCGGACCCCGGTCGAGGTGACCGACGAGCTGTTCGCCCGGATGAACGAGCATTTCAGCGACGAGCAGATCGTCGAGATCACCGCGCTCCTGACCCTCGTCAACCTCGACCGCTTCAACGCGGCGCTCGCGATCGGCTCCTCGGGGTTCAGCGAGGGGATGGTCTGTGTGCCGCCGGAGCGCGCGACGGTCGCCGGCGAGGTGGCCCGCATCGCATAGAGCCTCGACTACAAGGCCGCCGCCAGCGCCTCCGGGCTCGTCACTGGCGCCTGGCAGACGAAGTGCTCGCACACGTAGGCGGCACCGCGTCCGTTCACCGGCTCGCGGCCCTGGAGCAGCGGGACTCCGTCGGCGGGGCCGGCGGCCAGCACCAGGTGGGGGCGATAGGCGCCGCGGACGACCCGGAGCAGCTCAGCGGCGTCGACCGGCGGGCCGACGATCGCGACCTCCTTGACCGGCGCCAGATAGAAGTCGGCCGCCTGGAGGAGATGCCCGAACGCGTGGGGATGGCGCGCGCCGAGTAGAAACAGCAACCTCAGCACGCCCACTGCCTGATCCTCGTAGCGAGACTCGCCGGCCAGCAGCCCGAGCCGGAGAAGCCCGAACGCGGCCGCCGAGTTCCCGGACGGGATCGGCGTGTCCTCGAGGTCCTTGCGCCGGGTTGCCAGCGTCGGTAGATCGGAGGCCGTGGTGAAGAAGCCGCCGCGCTCGCGGTCCGAGAAGCGCTCGATCATGGTGTCGGCGAGGCGACGGGCCTCGGCGAACCAGCGCGCGTCGCCGGTCGCCTCGTAGAGCCCGATCAGCGCGTCGAGCAGGAAGGCATGGTCCTCGAGGTAGGCCGGAAGGCGTCCGCGGCCGTCTTTCCAGGTCCGCAGTAGGCGGCCGTCCGAGTCGCGCAGGTCCCGCAGCACGAACGTGGCGCAAGCGACCGCGGCATCGAGGTAATCGGAGCGCTCGAGCACCGCGCCGGTCTCGGCCAGCGCCGCGATCATCAGCGCGTTCCAGGAGGTCAGGCGCTTGTCGTCGAGCCCGGGGCGGACGCGTCGGGAGCGAGCCTCGAGCAGCCGGCGCTGGATCTCGGCGAGGACGTCGGGCGTGGGCTCGGGACCGCGGCCCTCGAGCATCAGCCCGTGTGTTTCGAATTGACGCGGGCGGAAGTAGTCGAGAGCCGCATCAGCGAGCGCGTCCGAGGCGAGGGCATCGCGGATCTCCGCCTCCGTCCATACGTAGAACTTGCCCTCGACACCCTCGGAGTCGGCGTCAAGGGCCGAGCAGAACCCGCCCTCGGGCCCCTGCATCTCCCGGAGCGCCCAGTCGAGCGTCTCGCAGCACACGCGCCGGAAGCGCTCGACGCCCGACACCTGCCAGCCGTGCAGATAGGCCCGAGCCAGCAGCGCGTTGTCGTAGAGCATCTTCTCGAAGTGGGGCACGGTCCAGGTGGCGTCGACCGAGTAGCGGGCGAAGCCGCCGCCGACCTGGTCGTAGATCCCGCCCCGGGCCATTCCCGCGAGCGTGCCGAGCGACATCTCGTGTTCGCCGCGCGCGAGCAGCAGCTCGATCACCGACGCCGGCGGGAATTTCGGCGCGCCCCCGAACCCGCCGTTGACGGGGTCATAGGTTGCGCGCAAGGAGTCGACGGCCTGTGTCACCAGCTCATCCCGGATCGGCTCGGCCGCCGGCTCGATCCGTTGACTCGCGCTGAGCACCTCGATGATCCGGCCGCCCTGCTCGTGGATCTCTTCGCGCCGGTTGGCCCACGCCTCGGCCACGCCGTCGAGCACCATCCGCCAGCTCGGGAGGCCGTGGCGCGACTCGGGCGGGAAGTAGGTCCCGGCGTAGAACGGGACGCCCTCGGGGGTGAGGAACGCGTTCAGCGGCCAGCCGCCGTGGCCCGTCATCGCCTGGCAGGCCTCCATGCAGATCGCGTCGACGTCGGGGCGCTCCTCGCGGTCGACCTTCACGCAGACGAAACGCTCGTTCATGATCGCTGCGATGGACGGGTCCTCGAAGGATTCGTGGGCCATCACGTGGCACCAGTGGCAGGCCGAGTAGCCGATCGATACGAGCAAAGGCCGATCCTCATCGCGTGCTCGACCCAGCGCCTCCTCGCCCCACGGGCACCAGTCGACGGGGTTGTCCTTGTGCTGGAGCAGATACGGCGAGCTCTCGGCCGCGAGGCGGTTGGCCACAGCCTCAGCCTACCCTCACTACGCTGTCATTCCCGTCCGACGCGAGGAGGAGGTCCCGTTGCCAGCAGATCGCGAGTTGATCAACGCACCCGGCGCTCCCGAGGCCGTCGGCCCGTACGTCCACGCCGTGCGCGTGGGCAGTTTGCTGTTCTGCTCGGGCCAGATCCCCCTCGACCCGAAGAGCGGGGAGATCGTGGGCGCCACGCCCGCCGACCAGGCGGGGCGATGCCTGGAGAACCTGGCCGCGGTGTGCGACGCGGCGGGCGCCACGCTCGGCGACGCGGTCCGCCTCACCGTCTACCTGACCGACATGGGCGCGTTCGCGTCGGTCAACGAGGTGTACGAGTCGTTCTTCGAGTCTGACCCGCCCGCGCGGGTGGCGATCGCGGTGGCGGGTCTGCCGCGCGGGGCGATGGTCGAAATCGACGCCGTGGTGGCGGTCCCTGACTGACACGGCTCGAGCCGCGCCGCTCACGCCCGAGGACTTCAGCCGGGCGGCGCAGACCGTGGCCGGGGTCGTCCGCGAGACACCGGTCCTGACCTCGAGGACGCTCAGCGAGCGCGTCGGCGGGACCGTCGTGATGAAGACGGAGAACCTCCAGCGGACGGGGTCGTTCAAGCTCCGCGGGGCAACGGCCAAGCTGGCTGCGCTCGGCGACGCCTGCGCCCACGGCGTGGTGACGGGCAGCGCCGGGAACCATGCTCAAGCCGTCGCCTACGCCGCCCGCGCCCGCGGCGTGCGGTGCGTCGTGTTCATGCCCGAGCCGGCGCCGATTGCCAAGGTCGAGGCGGCCGAGGCGCTCGGGGCGGACGTGCGGATGGTCGGCCTCACGGTCGATGACGCGCTCGAGGCCGCCCACGAAATGGCGGCCGAGGACGAGCGGATCGCGTTCGTGCACCCGTTCGAGGACCGCGACGTGATCGCCGGCCAGGGGACGATCGGGCTCGAGCTGCTGGCGCAGGTGCCCGACCTCGCGCGGGTGATCGTGCCGGTGGGCGGCGGGGGGCTGATCAGCGGCATCGCCGTCGCGCTCAAGTCGGCGCGCAGCGAGATCCATGTCGCGGGCGTTCAGGTCGCGAGTTGCGCGCCAATGCCCGGCTCCCTCGCCGCCGGCAAGCCGGTCCCGGTCACCTCGGCGCTGACCATCGCCGACGGAATCGCGGTCAAGCGCCCGGGTGAGCTGACGCTGTCGCTCATCGATCGCTGGGTCGACGAGCTCGTGTGCGTCGAAGAGGATGAGGTCGCCGAGGCGATGGTGTTCCTCCTCGAGCGGGCCAAGCTGGTGGTCGAAGGGGCCGGCGCCGTGAGCGTGGCGGCGCTCCTGGCCGGACGGCTCTCGCCGGCCGACGCGGGAACGACGGTCGTGCTGCTGTCGGGCGGGAACGTCGATGCGGGCCTGCTCGGTGAGGTGGCGCGCCGGCACGAGAGCCAGGCGGGCCGCCGTCTCGTGCTGCTCGCCTCGCTGCCCGACCGGCCCGGCTCGCTCGCGCGCCTGCTGACGCTGGTGGGCGATCTCCGCTCCAACCTGCTCGAGGTCGAGCACATCCGCGAGGGGCTCGACCTGCACGTGCGCGAGACGGCCGTCCAGCTGGTCCTGGAGACCCGCGGCTCGGCGCATGCCCAGCGGATACTCGGCGCGGTGCGCGCGGCGGGCTACTCGGAGCCGCGGGCGCTGCGCTAAGGCGCCGCCGTCAGGCGCCGCCGACCATCCGTCTTATCCAGCACTTCGTCCAACTTGGCCTCGCGCGCGGCGTCGACGAGCGCGGACACGATGCG
>DATBYI010000712.1:0-11090 GCA_036513815.1 Solirubrobacteraceae bacterium | reverse complement strand
CCCGATGGAGGTCGCCCACATCGACGTGTTCCGGCGAGACCCGGCGCGCTTCTGGGGCTTCTACGGCCAGCGCTTTCAGACCCTCGAAGACAAGCGGCCGAACCGCGCCCACGCCGCGCTGGTGGCGCTCGAGCGGGCCGGACTGCTCGACGCGGTGATCACCCAGAACATCGACCGGCTGCACGCGCGGGCCGGCACCGAGAGGCTGATCGAGGTGCACGGCTCGATCGCCCAATCGTCCTGTCTTGTCTGCGGTCGACAGTACGAACTGGGAGACGTGCGCGCCCGGCATGAGGGCGCTGCGGACGGGGTGCCGCGGTGCGAGTGCGGGTCAGCGCTCAAGCCCGGCGTGGTGCTGTTCGGCGAGTTCCTCCCGGCTGACGCGATGGCCCGCGCCGAGGTGCTGGCGGCCGGCGCCGAGCTGATGCTGTGCATCGGATCCTCGCTCGAGGTCTATCCGGTGGCGGCGTTGCCCGAGATGACGCTTGACGCCGGCGGCCGGATCGCGATCCTTACCCAGGGCCCGACGCCGCTGGACCGGCGGGCGACGGTGCGCATGCGTGGCGACGTGGTGGAGGAGCTCGAGGCGGTGCTCGGGGCGCTCGGACTGGCGATCTAATGACGGTCGGTCGGCGGCGCCTTACGGCGGCGCCTTAGGGATAGTCGGCGGGGCTTTAGCCTGGAAGCGCCGCCACCCTCGCCCGGAGCGCGGCCTCGAGGCGGGCCAGTGCGTGCGCCACGGCGTCGCGCTGGGCGACTTCGAGCGACCCGTCGAGCGCGGCCCGCGCCGCCGCCGCGACCCCGTCGTGGAGGCCGCGCAACTCGTCGAGGCGTTCGGCGAGCGCCGGCGCGACCTCATCCGCCGAGAGCTCGGCGAGCGCCGCGTCGAGCGCGATCAGCAGCTGGAGCGCGGCCGCGGGCTCGCGACCGGCGTCGAGATCCAGCCGGGCACGGAGGGCGAGCTCCTCGCTCGTCAGGGCGGCGTGGCGCCCGGTCAGGAGGGCAGCGAAGCGCGCCTGGGACGCCGGGATCCGCCGGCGCCGTCGGATTCCGCGCGGGCCCTGATCGACGAGCTGGCGCGCGTCCGTCCAGAGGCCGTCGGCCACCTGCTCGCCGGCGCCGTAGCCGACGCGAATCACGAGCGCGTCGTCCCGGGCGATGCCATGGGCGTGTGGATCGGCCGCGGCGAGACGATAGGCGTGGAGCGCCCGGTTGAGGACGGCGAGATCGTCGTCCAGCGCGGCTGTGTCGTCGGTCCGCAACCAGGCGGCGGCCTGGTCGAGCCCCTCGAACGGGGTCCCGACGTCGATCACGGTGGCGCGGGCCGTTACGACGGGTGTAGGCTCAGGCTCAGGTTGAGCCTTACGCTGACGCCTCGAAGAGACCAGTCGGCGCCGTTCGTCGGCTCCGAGGGTGGCCAGCACGAGCACGTGCGAGGGCGCGGCATCGGGAGCGTCGCCGTCGCGCCGGATGAGATAGCGGCCGTCGGGCGGCCCGAGCGCCCAGGGCAGCTCGACCTGCGTGAAGCGAAAGAGGGGGATGGACCGGAGGCTATTTAGGTTCGGTCGGCGGCGCCTGACCGCGGCGCTTTATCGATCGGTCGGCGGCGCCTGACGGCGGCGCCTTAGGAACCGGTCTTGATCGCGTACTTGCTCGGCGCGATCGGCACGAGCGGCTCGCTGATCTGGCTCAGGTGGTTGATCAGCTGCGTCCACTGGTTGGGCTGCAGCATGTTCGACACCTCGGCCGAAAGCTTCTGGTTCTCGCCGTAGAACGGCGTGTAGGAGACCTGGATGCGGTTCGCGTGGCTGGCCAACTTGACCGCAATCGGCTGGTTCTTGTAGCTCATCGTCGACACGATCTGGTTGGGCTGCATGGCGCCCTGAAGGGTGAGCAGGCGACGTACCGTGACGTCGGTGATCGAGCCGGCCCCGGTGTGGCCCGCGATCGGGATGCCGTTGATGGCCGAGAAGTCCACGCTCGCGCCACTCGCGCCGGCGGCGTCGATCCCGTTGGAGCCGTTGGGCGTCGCGCCGCACTTCAGTCCGGACACGGTGGGCTTCAGCCCCGACGCGGACAGGAACTCGATGACCGCGAGGACGCGGCGGTCGATCGCGCCGTCCTGGATATCGCGGCGCCCGCAGGGGTAGATCGTGACGTTCGGGTCCTCGAGCGCGCGCAGCTGGAGCTGCTCCTTGGACATGAGAAGGATCTGCCCGATGGTCGGGTTCTTGGCCCGCGGTCCGTAGAAGGGATTCACGCCGGCGGCCCGGTAGACGGCGGTCGCCTCGAGTAGCTTCCAGCCGTCGAGGATGGGCTTGGGGTCGATGTAGGGCGAGTTCTTGCCGGCGGGCTGGATCATGAACTCGAGGTGCGAGGCGTCGGTCGGGGTGCCGGCGCCGAGGCGTCCAAGGATCGTGCCCGCGACGACCTGGGAGCCCGCCTTGAGCGGCCTGAGCGTGTACTGGTTCTTGGCCAGGTGGAGCACGTCGGAGAAGTACTCCTGGAAGTTCGAGATCGGGATGCCACCCGGTCCGCTCGGCGCCACCTGGAGCTTGCCGCCGGCGGCGTAGGAGGCGGGCCGGCTCGGATTGGCGAACAGCCGCTCCTTGACCATCGGCGCGCTGATCGTGGGGGTGCTCGACGGGGCCGATCCATCGCCCGCCGCGGACGGCTGCGTGGTGGTCGGGGCCGTGGACGGCTGCGTGGTGGTCGCGGGCGTGACGGGAAGCGATGACCCGCTGCTCTTCTTGGCGATCTTTGACGCCTTGGACACGCTCGGGACCGTGGAGGCCTGCTGAGAGCCGGCGGTGGCGGGCCCGCTCGGGGCCGGCGTCGACGGAGTGGACGGGGCCAGGAGCGCCTTCGCGATCGAGGTGGCGCTCGCCCGCACCGGCCTGGGGACCGGATAGAGCTTCGGCACCGAACCGAGGTTCGCGTACGTGTAGGTGTTGCCGGTGGCGTCCTGGAGAACCACGTAGTGCCCGAGCTGCTGGCTCTGCCCGATCTTCACGACCTTCCCGTCGTTGACGGCGATAACCGGCGAGCCCTGGTTGGCGTAGATCGCGGTGCCCTTGCTGTTCGGGTCCGACTGCACCGTGACCGCGGCGTTCGAGCCCTTGACCCGGCTCTTGGCCAGCTTGAGGACGGCGTCGTCGGCGTACTTAGCCGGCGCCGCGACCGGGAAGTGGCCCTGGACCAGGTCGGTGAGGGAGTTGATGAACTGCTTCGGCATCCCGCCGATGAGCTGGGCGCGCAGCATCACCGACTGGACGTACCACCCTGCGTGGTTGTAGGCGAAGATCGCGTTCTGGACGCTCTTGGAGGCGCCGGCGGCGTGCAGGTAGCGCGCGGCGGTGAAGATCGCGTCGGCCGGGTTGTACGGGTCGGCGACGCCGTCGCCGTTGGCGTCGACCGCGTAGCGCTTCCACGTCGACGGGAGGAACTGCATCCAGCCCACGGCGCCGGCAGAGGAAACCGAGAGGTTCCGGCCGTAGTCGGTCTCGATCTCGTTGATCGCGGCGAGGATCTGCCACGGCACGTCGTACTGGATGCCGGCCGCCTGGTAGATCGGGAGAAGGAAGGGCGGGATCTGGAAGCTCGAGATGAAGAAGTTCGGAACGCCGATCGGGGCCGGTCCGGGGAGCGCGTATGAGTACGTCGGGTTCGACGGGGTGGGCACGCCGCTCTTTGTGACGGCCGGGGGCGGTGCCGGCGTCGTCTTGGCCTTCTTCGACTTCGACTTGGTCTTGGGCGCTCCCGGCTGCTTGAGGTTGCTTCCCGCTTCTCCGGCGCCGATGTTCAGCAGCCCGGAGCTCTGGCTCTTGCCCTTGCCGGAGCCCTTGGTCGTCGGCGTCGAGGCCTGAACGGTCGTGGTCGGCGTGCTCGAGGCGCCCTTCGACGGCTTGGGCTTAGGCGTCGTCGAGGTGGAGGTGGAAGTTGAGGTCGAGGTGGTCGGCGCCGGCGTGGTGGTCGTGACCGTCGCGGCGGGCGTCGTCGCCGTGACCGGCGGGCACGACTGGGCGACGTTCGTGATCGGCAGGCTCACCGGAAGTGGGAGCGACGTCGGGTCCGTGCCGGGCGGGACGTTCTGGAACGTGAACTGCTGGCCGCCTGCCACCGTGATCGTGAAGGTGCATCCGTCCGCGGACGCGTTCGGCAACGCGCCCAGGCCGAACACGGCGACCATGCAAGCAATGGTCACCGCGGCGATGCTCAGCTTGCGCCTTCTCGTCACTGTGGCTTACTCCTCCCGCAAGGTGCCACATGCACATTCTTCCCAGCTACGATCACAGGTAGGCTTGGCTGGAAGCTACTGAGTGGCGCCGGGCTTTGCAATTGGGAACCGTCGGGTGTCGCTGGATGTCGTCTGGGTACCAGCGCGTGGCAGCGCCACGCACGAAAGATCAGGCGATCCTTGAATCGGCAAGAACCCGCGGCCACTGTAGCGAGACGTCTGTAACGTCGGCGTCGACTAATCCTCAAGTTGAGGCTTAGGGTAAAGAGATTTGGAGCTGAAAGGCGCGAGATGAACAACGACGACAAGGGCCTGCGCGGACGCGTCGCGCGACAAGGCGAGGAGGCCATCGGGAAGGTGGCACAAGAATTGCTGGAGAACCCGGTCGTCAGCCGCGCGCTGGCGGCGACTTTCGAGGCCCGCGAGCGGGCCACCCGTGCCCAGGAGCTCGCGATGAGCGCGCTCAACCTGCCCTCGGCCGGCGATCTCGAGCGCCTGACGCGCCGGCTGCGGAGCGTCTCGCAGCGGCTGGAGACGATCGAGGACAGCCTCGACCGTCTCGAGCAGCGCAGCGAGGAGGCTGGTGGCACGCGCGGGATCGAGGACCGCCTGACCGCGATCGAGGAGTTGCTGGCGCGTCTCGAGGCGTCCGTGGGTGACCCGGCGTCGCCGGCGCAGGAGGCTGCCTCGGCGGTGGCAGGCGAGCCCCCGCGCCCGAAGCGAGCCCCTCAGAGCTGAGGCTCGGACTCGAGAGCCCGTCAGAGCTGAGGCTGGGACTCGAGGCTCAGCGCGCGCAGAGCGGTCTCGCCCATCCACCGCTCGGCCGCCCGCAACTCCTCGGGGCCGATCCGGACGCGTTCCGGAAGCACGAGGTCCGACACGACGAGGACCGCGGCGGCCTCGACGCCGTGAACGCCGGCCAGGGCAAACAGGGTGGCGGCCTCCATCTCGACCGCGAGCGCGCCCGCGGCGCTCCAGGCGTGCTCGAGGCCCCGGCCGTCGTAGAACAGATCGGTCGAGACGACCGGTCCCCGATGGACCGTGTGCGTTTCGCCGGGACTCTCCCCCGTGCTCGCCTCCGCCGCGGCGAGGAGGCCCTGGGTGGCCGGGATCCGCTCGGGGGCACCGAGGGCACGGCTGGTGCCGTCGGCGGCGATCGCCTCGGTGGCGATGACGAGGTCCCCGAGGCGCAGGGTCTCCTGAAGGCCGCCGCACGTCCCGATCCGGAGCAGACGGCGCGCGCCGCGCTCGATCAGCTCATGGATGACGATCGCAGCGCTCGGGCCTCCCATGCCGGTGCTCTGGATCGTGAGCGGCTCGCCGTCGGGCGCGCGTCCCGTGTAGCCCCACAGGCCTCGGTGGTGGTTGAACATCCTCGCCCCGTCGAGTAGGGCCTCGGCGAGCAGCAGCGCGCGGCCCGGGTCGCCGGGGAGCAGGACGCGCTCGGCAAGCTGGGCGGTCGGCTGCAGTCCGATCGGAGCGGCCATGCAGCACCCATTGTGATTTATGCGTGGGCGGGGCTGCTATTTCCGACGTTTGCATTGACAGATCGCGCGGGGGCGAGTAGACCTACAGCAACCCCGAAACAGGCAACAGGCCGGAGCGTGACGTGGCTGCCCAGGCCAGCTGGGGAGCGCGTTCGCGAGGCGCCGCCGGAAACGTGACGAGCGCCAACGGCCGACGCAGCGGGCCGTCAGTCCCGCGGGCGGCGGGGCTTCGTGCTCGTCGAGGCCCCGCCGCCGACTTATGAGTTCTCGGGTCGTCTTTTCCGCGTGGCCGCGAAACCCGACCGGCCCGGTTGGGTAGCAAACTGGTGGCACGTATGTCCAGTGCAACCGTGAAGAGACGCAGCGGGTCCTCTGAGGACTCCCTGTCGCTCCAGGAAGCGTCCGAGCGAGTCGGCGTCGCGCCGAGCACGCTGAGGCGGTGGGCCCGGGAGGGGCTGATCCCGCGCTACGACGGCAGTTGGCCACCCAACGCGGTCAGCCACGCCAAGATCGTGGCCCGGCTGCGCGAGCGCGGCCATTCCCTGCGGGAGATTCGTCAAGCCAGCGACGAAGGTCGACTGGCGTTCGGCTACGTCGAGGAGCTCTTCGCCGACCGCGAGGAGGCCTCTACGCTCGCGGAGGTCGCGCGCGAGACGGGCCTCGAGCCGGCGTTGATCGAGCGGGTAATCGCGGCGCTCGGTACCCCGGCGGCCCAGGCCGACCGTCTGTCGGCGGCCGATCTCCAGCTGCTGCGGGTCGTCGCGACGGTGCTCGACGCGGGGCTGCCACTCGTCGCCCTGCTGCAGCTCGTGCGCGTGTATGGCCAGGCGATGGCGAGGGTGGCGGATGCGGAGGTCAGGCTGTTTCACCTGTACGTGCACGAGCCCCTGATGCGGTCCGGCGCCACCGGCGTCGAGACCGCGGATGAGATGTTCGAGCTGACCCGCCAGCTGTTGCCCCTCGCGGCCCCGGTGATGGACCAGATCCACCACCGTTACCTCCAGCACTTCGTGGAGCAGGACGTCGTCGGGCACATGGAATCCGACCTCGAAGGCGACAGCGTCGACCTCGGCCGCATGCGGGTCGCGATCGCCTTCGCCGATCTGGCCGGCTACACCCGGCTGACCGAGGAGGAGGGGGAGCTCGAGGCCGTCGACGCCGTCGAGCGCTTCGTCGACGCGATCGAGGCGTCGCTCCCCGACGACGCCCGCGTGATTAAGACGATCGGCGACGAGGCGATGATCGTCGGGTCAGATCCGGACGCGTTGACCGAGTGGGCGGTCTCGTTCCAGCGCCGGCAGACGGGACGGACTCCGCCCAGGATCGCCATCCACTACGGCAATGCCCTGTACCGCGACGG
Source organism: Solirubrobacteraceae bacterium (assembly GCA_036513815.1). Lineage (GTDB taxonomy): Bacteria > Actinomycetota > Thermoleophilia > Solirubrobacterales > Solirubrobacteraceae > Palsa-465. The sequence continues at coordinate 4,006 of DATBYI010000712.1, read as the reverse complement.
CGACTACTACGGGCGCGACGTCAACATCGCCTCGCGGGTGGCGGCCCGCGCCGCCGGCGGTGAGGTGCTCGTGACCCGACCCGTGGTGGAGCGGGCCCCGAAAGACCTCAAGTTCGACCGGGTGGCCGAGGTGCGACTGAAGGGGTTCACCGAGTCGACCGAGGTATTCATCGCGCGCGAACGGACCCGGCGATGAGCGTGGAGGCGGAGATCAACGCAGAGGCGGTCCTCGCGCGCGTCCGCGCGCAAGGGTGTCTGGCGCCGGGGCGACCGGTGGTCGTGCTCCTGTCCGGCGGGCGGGACTCGGTGTGCCTGCTCGACCTCGCGGTCACGATCGCCGGCGCGAGCCACGTGCGGCCGCTTCACGTGAACTATGGGCAGCGGGGCGCGGCGTCCGACGAGGACGAGCGACACTGCGCGCACCTGTGCGGTCGACTCGGCGTCCCGCTTGAGGTGAGGCACCCGGCCGGCCCGGCCCGCGGGAACCTTCAGGCCTGGGCGCGGGATGTCCGCTACCGGGAGGCTCGCCAGCTCGCGAGCGAGCACTCGGCCGACGTGGCGACCGGACACACCGCCACGGATCAGGTCGAGACGATCCTGTATCGGCTCGCCTCCTCGCCGAGCCGGCGGGCGCTGCTCGGGATGCGCCCGCGCGAGGGATTGCTCGTCCGCCCCCTGCTCTCTATGACGCGCGAGGACACCGCCGCGTACTGCCGGGCGCGAGGACTGAGCTGGCGCGAGGACGCGAGCAACGCCTCCGACGCGTACGCGCGCAACCGCGTGCGCAACGCGCTGGTGCCGGCCTTGCGGGCGATCCACCCGGCCGCGGAGCAGAACGTGCTCGCGGTGGTGGAGGTCCTCCGCAGCGAGGCCGACGTGCTCGACGCGCTCGTCGCCGACGCGCTCGGACCGGGCGGCGAGGTATCGCTCGAGGTGCTGCGAGGGCTGGCGCCCGCGCTCCGTCGGCTCGTCGTCCAGCGTCTGGCCGACGAGGCGGCCGGCGGGTTCGCGCCGGGGGCGGGGGGCCGGGCGGATGAGCTGGCGGCGCTGAGCGAGCGCGGGACCGCGATGCTCGACATCGGGTCGGGACTCAGGGCGGTGGCGGAGTACGGGCGGCTTCGCATCGCGCCGCTCGATCGCCCAGGCCGCCACGAGGCGCTCGAGCCGGTGATGCTGGCGATCCCGGGGAGCGTGTCGTTCGCCGGGCTCGAGGTGCGCTGCGAGCCGACCGCGCCGGCGCCGGAGGCCGGCGTGCTCGATCGCGAGGCGCTCGGGTCCGAGCTCGTCGTCCGGTCGTGGCGGCCCGGCGACCGGATCGCGCCGCTCGGGCTCGGCGGCACCAAGCTCCTCCAGGACCTGTTCTCGGCGCGGCGAGTGCCGCGGATGCAGCGCGCCGGGGTGCCGGTGGTCGAGTCGGGCGGCGAGATCGTCTGGGTGGCCGGACTGGCGACCTCGGAGCGCTTCAAGGTGACGCCGGCGACGAGGAGCGCCGTCCGGCTGAGCCTGCGAGAAACCTGACTTCGCGCCACGGGAGAGTGGCTCGATGGCGGCTCCGGTGGGCCGGCGCGGACAGGGAACGAGCGCGCGCGACAGCGCGCGCCATAAAATCAGCCGCAGTGGAAGGCGACGACGCGATCGGGGAGATCCTCGTTCCAGCCGAGGATCTGCGACGGCGTGTGCGCGAGCTCGCGGCCGACGTGTCGCGCGACTACGCCGGGAAGGACCTGGTCCTCGTCGGCGTTTTGAAGGGTGCCGTGTTCTTCCTGTCGGACCTGATGCGCCACCTCGACGTGCCGTGCGAGGTCGACTTCATGGCGGTCGCCTCCTACGGGTCGGCGACCAAGTCCTCCGGCGTGGTCCGGATCCTCAAGGACCTTGACACGGTGATCGACGGGCGCGACGTCCTGATCGTCGAGGACATCGTCGATTCGGGCCTCACGCTGCAATACCTATTGCGCAACTTGGCCGGACGAAACCCTCGTTCCCTTGAGGTCTGTGCCCTCCTGGTCAAGCCCGAGCGGCAAAAGGTCGATTTACGGACGAAGTATGTGGGATTCGAGATTCCCAACCGGTTCGCGATCGGCTACGGGCTCGACTACGCTGAGCGCTACCGCAACTTGCCCTTCGTGGCGGCGTTGAAGGAATAAACAGGCCATGAATCCCCGCATGCAGGCCTGTTCAGCGGCACCCAACCAGATGCTACGCTTGACAGCTCAAGCCTCCGAGTCCAGGCGCGGCAAGCGCCGCATTTTCTAGTCATGAGCAGGTTTTTCAAGAGCGCTGCATTCCCGATTCTTATCGTGGTGGTGCTCGCCTTCTTCGCCCAGAAGCTGATCGGGAGCTCGAGCCATTCGCCGAAGCAGACCTTCGGCGATCTCATCTACCAGCTCGACCACGGCCAGGTGCAGAGCATGTCGCTGCACGAGAAGGACAACACCGCGAACGTCACCACGACGAGCGGCGTCAAGTACACGGTGGGCTACCCGGACGGCTACGTCTCGCAGATCATCGGCCTGGCCAAGACCAACCTGTCGCCTGGTGACTTCGACATCCAGGGCAAGGCCTCAAGCGGATGGCTCTCGCTGTTGACCTACATCCTGCCCTTCGTGATCTTCATCGGGTTCTGGATCTTCCTGATGAACCAGGTCCAGGGCGGAGGGTCCAAGGTGATGTCGTTCGGCAAGTCGCGGGCCAAGCGAATGTCGGTCGATTCCCCCAAGATCACGTTCAGGGACGTCGCGGGGGTCGACGAAGCCGTTGAGGAGTTGCACGAGATCAAGGAGTTCCTCGAGAACCCCAAGAAATTCCAGGCCCTGGGGGCGCGAATCCCCAAGGGCGTGCTCCTGTACGGGCCGCCGGGTACCGGTAAGACGCTGCTCGCGCGGGCGGTGGCCGGCGAGGCGGGCGTGCCGTTCTTCTCGATCTCCGGTTCCGACTTCGTCGAGATGTTCGTCGGCGTGGGCGCGTCGCGTGTGCGCGACCTGTTCGAGCAGGCCAAGCAGAACTCCCCCTGCATCATCTTCATGGACGAGATCGACGCCGTCGGGCGCCACCGCGGCGCCGGACTGGGCGGCGGTCACGACGAGCGCGAGCAGACGCTGAACCAGCTGCTGGTCGAGATGGACGGGTTCGAGATGAAGGACAACATCATCTTGATCGCGGCCACCAACCGCCCCGACATCCTCGACCCCGCGCTGCTCCGTCCCGGCCGCTTCGACCGTCAGATCGTGGTCGACCGCCCGGATCGCCTCGGGCGCAGGAAGATCCTCGACGTCCACACCCGCGGCAAGCCGCTGGCGCGCGAGATCGACGTCGACGCGCTGGCCGGCCAGACCCCGGGCTTCACCGGCGCCGACCTTTCGAACCTGGTCAACGAGGCAGCGCTGCTCGCCGCGCGCAACGGCAAGCGCGAGATCACCCAGGTCGAGCTCGAGGAAGGGATCATGCGCGTGATCGCGGGTCCCGAGAAGAAGACCCGCGTGATGTCGGACAAGGAGCGGCGGATCACCGCGTACCACGAGATGGGCCACGCAATGGTCGGCCACTACCTGCCGCACTCCGACCCGGTCCACAAGATCTCGGTCATCTCACGCGGGCAGGCGCTCGGCTACACGATCTCGCTCCCGACCGAGGACAAGTTCCTGACCACGCGCGCCGAGCTCCAGGACCAGATGGCGATGACGCTGGGCGGCCGCGCCGCCGAGGAGATCGTCTTCGGCGAGGTCACGACCGGCGCCTCCAACGACCTGGAGAAGGTCACCGCCACCGCTAAGCAGATGGTCATGCGCTTCGGGATGTCCGAGAAGCTCGGCCCCCGCGTGTTCGGCCACGACCACGGCCAGCCGTTCCTCGGCCGCGAGTTCTCCGCCGAGCCCGACTACTCGGACGAGATCGCCCGCGAGATCGACGACGAGATCCGTCGGATCGTCGAGCAGGCGCACATCCAGGCCAAGGACATCCTGGGCTCGCATCGCGAAGCGCTCGCCAAGCTGTCCGAGATCCTGAT
>DATBYI010000711.1:0-5601 GCA_036513815.1 Solirubrobacteraceae bacterium | reverse complement strand
GACCTCGTAGTCCATCGAGAGGCCGAAGACGATCGCGAACGTGAGCACCGGGATGAACGAATCGATCGGGCCGGCCTGGGACCCGAACAACCCAGCGAGCCACCCTCGCTCGAATACGGCCTGAACGATCCCGAGCGAGGCTCCGATCGAGAGCAGGTTCATGAGTGCGGCCTGCACGGGGATGACGAGTGAACGGAAGACGACGAGGAGCAACAGCGCCGCAAGGGCGACCACGACACCAATGAATAGAGGTAGCTTGGTGGCGAGGACGTGGGAGAAGTCGACTTGTGCCGCGGTGGCGCCACCGACGTACACCCGTGTGCCGGTGCTCCGCTGCACCGACGGGAGCACCGAGTCGCGCAGGTGCGTGACCAAGCTCGAGGTCTGCGCGCTCTGCGGCGAGGTCGAGGGGTAGGCGACGAGGGCCGCCGCCGTTCCGGAGGCGTTGAGCTCCGGCCGCGCGACCGACGAGATGCCTGGTGTGCTTCGCACGGCGTCGGTTAGCTCGTTCAGCGCAGCCGTGTCGTGCGCGCGGGGGAGCGCCACCGCCAGCTGGAGCGGCCCGTTGAAGCCGGGACCGAACCCCTTGGCCAGGAGGTCGAATGCCTGGCGAGTCGTCTGCCCGGCCGGATCGTTGCCGGCGTCGCTCGAGGCGAGGCGCAGACCGAGGGCGGGCGCGGCGAGAGCGAGCATAACCGTCGTCGCGGCGATCGCGGTGAGGACGGGGCGGCGCTGGACGCGCTGCACCCACCGCATCCAGAACTCCGGTCTCGGCGACTGCGATCCCGGCTTGCGCCGGCGTCGGAGCACCGATCGCGAGCCGACCTCGCCGATCCGCCGCCCCATGAGGCTGAGCAGGGCCGGCAACAGCGTGAGCGACGCGCCGAGCACGAGCACGACCCCGATCGACGCGGCCACGGCAGCGCCACTGAGGAGGCTGACGCCGAGCGCGAACATGCCGAGCAGCGCGATCACGACGGTGATTCCGGCGAACAGCACGGCACGGCCCGAGGTGTTGAGGGCGGCTGCGACGGCCTCGTCGACATCGCCGCCGTTCTTGCGGAAGTTTTCGCGGAAGCGGGTCACGATGAAGAGGGCGTAGTCGACGCCGACGCCGAGGCCGATCATCAGCGCGAGCTCGGAGGCGAAGCTCGGCATGTCGATCACGTGGCTGGCCAGGGTGATCACCCCGATCCCCGCCCCCAGGCCGAGCAGCGCGGTGGCGATCGGGAGGCCCATCGCGCTGAACGATCCGAAGCTGATGAGCAGGATGAGGATGGCCGCGGCGATCCCGACGACCGTCGCGAAGCCGAGCGATGCCTGCTGCGCCTGCTCTATTGCCTGGCCGCCGAGCTCGACGTTCAACGTCGCGGAGCGCGCCGACTCGGCCGTCGTGATCACCCGTTTGACCGCCGCCGTGGGTAATGCGTTGGCGCGCTCGTCGAAGTTCACGGTGGCGAACGCGATCGTCCCGTCGCGCGAGATCGCGTGCTGGCCCGCGGCGTACGGACTGATCACGCTCGTGACGTGCGGGAGCTGAGCGACGCGCGCGACCGTGGCATTGATCGTGTCGCGGCTGGCCGCACTCGTCACCGTCCCGGCGTGTTTGGAATGGCCGGCGGCGCCTGGCGGCGGCGCCTTGGCCTGGAAGACGATCTGATCGGCGTCCCCGGCCTGAGCGGGGAAGCGGCTCTGGAGCAGATTGACCGCCTGCTGCGAGCCCGTACCGGGGAGCGTGAAGCTGCTCGCCGTCTTCTTGCCGACCGAGCTCGAGACCGCGAAGATCCCGACCACGGCGGCGATCCAGGCGGCGACGACGATGCGTCGGTGCGCCATTGTCCAGCGAGCGATTCTGACCATTTCCAACCCGGCTTTCACAAGTCGCAATTTTGCAAGTCGTGCATTTATATCGGCAGTGCAAGGCGAAAGTCAACACTGATTGCAAAATTTCCTTCTGTGAATGTTTGGTGATAAAGTCCGCCTAAATGAGCTCGCTCGACACCTCGCCCGCGAAGCTCGGGCTGCGGGAACGCAAGAAGCAGCAGACGCGCGACACGATCGCGCAAGCGGCGCTGCGGCTGTTCGCCGAGCGCGGCTATGACGAGACGACGCTCGCAGACATCGCCGAGGCGGCAAACGTCGCGCCCCGGACGATCTTCGCCTACTTCGAGAGCAAGGAGGACATCCTCCTGTGCGAGGAGGGCTCGTTCCTGAACGAGCTGAAGCGCAGGCTCGACGAGCGGCCGGTGGGCACCACGACGGTCGACACCTTGCGCGAGTTCCTGTCCGGCATTCAGCCGCCGGACCAAGGCGCGAAGCTGCGCAAGCAGATCGTGACCGCCAATCCCTCGCTGCAGATGAAGATGCGCGCGCGCCACGGCCAGCTCGAGCCGATGCTGACCGAATCGATCGCGAAGGACCTGGGTGCAGAGCCCGACGACCTGCAGGCGATGCTCGTCGCGGCATCGATCACGGCCACCTTGACCTCGGTGCGCGACTCGTTCTTGGAGGCGGAGGCCGGCGGCAAGCCGATGACCCACGAGCAGGCAATGGGGATCCTGGACCAGGTCCTCGAGTTCCTGCGCGGGGGTCTCGAGGCGCTGCAGCGCGGCTAAGGCGCCGCCGTCAGGCGCCGCCGACCCAATCAATTAACGGCGCCGTCGTCAGATGCTGCGGATGACGCGCACGATCACCGGGCGCTTCGCGCGTGACGCGGCCTCGATGACCGGGATCAGGTCCTCGTCGAGGAACTCCTCCGCGTCCTCGATGACGATCACGAGCGGCTCGTTCCCTTCCCCCGCGTGGGCGATCACTCGGTGCACCTCGTCCGCCTCCCGGGCCAGCGAGGCAGGCGAGGGCACCGACATCACCACCTCGCCGCCCGGCGGCGGATCGATCGTCCCTTCGGCGTCCGCCGTGACCCGCTCGATCACGACGTCGGCGCCGGACAGGCTGGGTGGCGGCTCTTGGCTGAGCTGCCTGTCAAGCGAGCCGCCGCGCGGCACCTGAATGAAGAGCGGTTCCGGCACGCGAACCGGGGCGTCAGGCGGCGGTCCGTCGGCGCCGAGCGGCCAACTCGGCCGCGCGCTCGCGGATCCGATCCTCGTCGCTGATCGCGTGCCAGCGCGTGCCCCGGCGCTGACCCGTCCGACGAACCTTGCCGGCGGCTTCGAGCTCGCGCAGCAGCGTGAGCACCTGGTCGCGGTTGCCGTTCGTCCGCTCGGCCAGCACCGTGGTGGTCATGCCGCCGTTCTCGGAGAGCAGGACCTCGAGCCGTCCGGCCGGGACGACGTCGGACGAGCGGGTGGGCTTCCGGCGCGCGCGAGTCCGCCGGCGGGTCGGTTTGGGTGTCTCAGCGGACGCCGCGACGCGGGGCCGCGGAGATGGTCGGGACACGCGCTGTGAGCCGAGCGCGGAGCGCGCGGCGTCGAGCGTCTCGATTTCCTGGTTCAGCTCGCGAAGCCGGACATCGATCGAGTCCACTATCTGTTGGGTCGTTTTCATGCACTGATCGTACGCACCAAAACGGCAATTCGTCGGCGGCGCCTTAGCGGCGGCCTCCAGGTCAGTCGTAGAGGCCGGCGAACAGGTCGGCGTACTTGTCGTAGACAACCGACCGTTTGACCTTCAGCGTCGGCGTGAGCTCGCCGCCCGCCTGGGTCAAATCGTGGTCGAGGATCGCGAAGCGCTTGATCTGCTCGATCCGCGCGAACTTCCGGTTGACCCGGTCGACCTCGCGCTGGATCTCGGCGTGGACCCTGGGGTCGTTCGCGATGGTGGCCGGATCGCTGTCGATCCCCAGCCGGCGGGCGAGCGTCGCCGACTCGTCGCGGTCGAGGGTCACCATCGCCACCAGGTACTGACGCTTGTCGCCGTAAACGACCGCCTCGGTGATGTAACGGGTGTCGCGCAGCTCGCTCTCGATGTTGACCGGGGTGACGTTCTTGCCGCTCGAGGTGATGATGATGTCCTTTTTGCGGCCGGTGATCGACAGGAAGCCTCCATCGCTCAGCTCGCCGAGGTCGCCGGTCTGCAGCCAACCGTCGTCTGTCAGGACCTCCTCGGTGGCGGCGGCGTCCTTGTAGTAGCCCTTGAACACGAGGGGACCGCGGATCAGGATCTCCCCGTCGTCCGCGATCGCGACCTCCGCGCCGGGCAGCGCCTTGCCGACGGTGCCGAAGCGCACCGCGTCGACCGTGTTGAGGGTTCCGGCGGCGCAGCTCTCGGTCAGGCCGTAGCCCTCGAGCACGAGGACGCCGCAGGCGTCGAAGAACCCGAGGAGCTCGGGAGCGATCGGCGCGGCGCCGACGAGCGCGAGCTCGAGGCGGTCACCGAACACCCGCCGCACCTTCGAGAGCACGAGCCGGTCGGCAATGCGGTACTGGATGTCGGTCAGCAGGTCGGGCTGCCGGCGCGCGCGCAACGCGGCCCGAGCGCGGCCTCCGCAGCGCAGCGCCCACTCGAACATGATCCGTTCGTACGGCCGCCCCTCGGCCACCTTGCCCGTCACCGCGCTGTGGATCTTCTCGTAGATCCGCGGTACCGCCGGAATGTGCGTGGGCGACGCCGCGGGAAGCTCGTCGATGATCTTGGTCATGTCGCCGCCCCAATAGATCACGCGAGCTCCGACGCTGAGTGTCACCGCCTGGGCGATGCGCGCCAGGACGTGCGCGAGCGGGAGGAACTGGAACAGCGAGTGGGCGGGTCCGAGCCCGAGCTGCTGCGCGTAGGCGCGCGTCGTGGACAGGAGGTTCTCGTGGCTGAGCATGCAGCCCTTGGGCGGCCCAGTGGTGCCCGAGGTGTAGACGAGCGTCGCGAGATCGTCGGCCTGGCTGGCCGCCAGGCGCTCGCGCACCCGCTCGGGTGCAACGTCCGCGCCTCGCCCGCGCAGTTCGTCCAGGGTGATAGCGCCGGTGACAGGCTCGAACGTCACTACGTGCTCTAGGGCTGGGCACTGGTCGCGGATCTGCTCCACCTTCGCCGCCTGGGCCGCGTCGTCGCAGAACACGAGCCGCGCCTCGGAGTGGCCGAGCACATAGGCGCACTCCTCGGGGGAGTTCGTGTGGTAAATCGGGGTCACGACCGCGCCGGCACACAACGAGCCGCAATCGGCGAGCGTCCAGTTGGCGGAGGTCAGACCGAGAATCGCGACCCGATCTCCGGGGTCGATCCCGAGGCCGATCAGCCCACGCGCGATGTCGGTGCTGATCGCTCCGAGCTCGGGATAGGTGATCTGGACCGTCTTGCCGTCACGGACAAACTGAAGGGCGACGCCTTCGAAGGTAGCCGCGACGTCGAGCACCATCTGGCCGAACGTGGCCGCCGGCGCTGATGCGGACGCCACGAGAGGGCCGGTGGCGTGGGCTTGGACGGTTGGCGGGGGACTCATCGTCGTGGGAGACGTTAGCCGCCCGCACACACGCGTGCGCGCGCCACCGGGAGAATTGTCGGGCACGACCCTTCGAGCAGAGAGGCAGCACCATGATCTTGATTGCGTACGACGGTTCGACGGACGCGCAGGCGGCGATCGACGGAGCGGCGAAGATCCTGCGCGACGAGGAAGCGACGGTTCTCACGGTGTGGGAGCGGATCGTCGATGTC
>DATBYI010000710.1:0-4182 GCA_036513815.1 Solirubrobacteraceae bacterium | reverse complement strand
TCCGAGCAGGAATCGACGGAACTGACCGACCGGGTGTGGGAGGTGCTGGCCGAGGAGCACCAGAAGCTGAAGGACCGGCTCGCCGCGGCCAAGGACCTGCGCCACGCCACCGGCGAGTACGAGCTCGATCGCACCCCCTCGCCCGAGGTCAAGACCGCGGTGTCGTCTGATCGCCTGGTCGTCCTCAACGACGAGCTGCTCGCCGTCCCAGACGGATTCACGATCCATCCCAAGCTGGTGCGCCAGCTCGAGCAGCGCCGGGAAGTGTTCGAGACCCCCGACGGTGGCGGGATCCTGTGGGCGCACGCCGAGGCGCTCGCCTTCGCGTCGCTCTTGACCGAGGGGATCCCGATCCGGCTGACCGGTCAGGACACCGAGCGGGGCACCTTCAGCCAGCGCCACCTCGTCCTACACGATCCCAAGACCGGCCAGGAGCACTGCCCGATCCAGCACCTGCCGGGCGCGCTCGCGCCGATGGAGCTGCACAACAGCCCGCTGTCGGAGATGGGCTGCCTCGGGTTCGAGTACGGCTACTCGCAGGAGGCGCCAGAGACGCTCGTGCTGTGGGAGGCGCAGTTCGGCGACTTCGCCAACGGCGCCCAGGTGATCATCGACCAGTTCATCATCTCGGGGCTGGCCAAATGGGGCCAGACCTCGCGCCTGACGCTGTTGCTGCCGCACGGCTACGAGGGCTCTGGGCCTGAGCATTCATCGGCGCGCCTCGAGCGTTTCCTCCAGCTCGCCGCCGAGGGCAACATCCGCGTCGCCAACGCGACCACGCCCGCCCAGTACTTCCACCTCCTGCGCCGCCAGGCGCGCGTGGCCAAGCAGCGCCCGCTCGTGATCATGACCCCGAAGAGCCTGCTGCGCCTGCCACAGGCGACGAGCACGTTGCGCGAGCTGGCCGAGGGCCGCTTCCAGCCGGTGCTGAGCGACCCGAGCGTCGATCGCGCCGACGTCAAGCGCCTGATCCTGTGCAGCGGCAAGATCTATTACGAGCTGGCGGGCCACGAGTCGCGCCAGGAGAACCCGAACGTGGCCATCGGTCGGGTCGAGCTGCTCTATCCGTTCCCCCAGGCCGAGATCCTCGCCCTGGTCGAGAGCTACCCGCAGCTCGAGGAGGTCGTCTGGGTCCAGGAGGAGCCGCGCAACATGGGCGCCCGGGCCCACATGTCGCCGCGCCTGATGCAGATCCTCCCGCACAATTTGAAGTTCGGCTACATCGGCCGCCCCGAGCGAGCCGCCTCGGGCGAGGGCTATCCGGTCGCGCACGCGGCCGAGCAGAACCGGATCATCACGACCGCCCTGAACATCGGCGAGGCGGTCTCGCAGTACCCGCGCAAGCTCCCGGGCGAGCGCTAAAGCGCCGCCGTCAGGCGCCGCCGAATCTAGTTGAACCGGGGTTCTCGCTACGGCGGGCCTTTTCTGGCACCCTTCTCCCCGTGGGCTTTCGTAGAGACGGATCGCGCAGAGACAACTCCCGGCGCCATTTGACGCCCGCCTTCGGCGTGCACGACATGGCGATCGATCTCGGCACCGCCAACACGCTCGTATACGTGGGCGGGCGGGGGATCGTCGTGTCCGAGCCCTCGGTCGTCGCCGCCAACGTCGACACCGGCGAGGTCCACGCCGTCGGCGCCGACGCCGAGCGCATGATCGGCCGTACGCCGGCGACCATCGCCGCGACCCGGCCACTCCGGCACGGCGTGATCGCCGACTTCGAGGTGACCGAGGAGATGCTCCGCTACTTCATCCGCAAGGTGCTCGACCGCCGGATGGCCCACCCGCGACTGATCGTGTGCGCGCCCTCGGGCGTGACCGAAGTCGAGAAGCGCGCCGTCGAGGAGGCTTCGCTGGCCGCCGGCGCCCGCCGCGTGCACCTGATTGAGGAGCCGATCGCCGCCGCCATCGGCGCCGGGATGGAGATCGACCAGCCGGTCGGGCGCATGGTCGTCGACGTCGGCGGCGGGACGAGCGAGATGGCCGTTATCTCGCTCGGCGGGATCGTCGTCTCGCGCTCGGTTCGCGTGGGCGGCTACGAGATGGACGAGGCGATCACCTCCTACATGCGCGGCGCGCACCAGCTGGCCATCGGGTCGCGAACGGCCGAGCAGATCAAGATCTCGCTCGGCTCGGTCCGACCGCTCCATCCCGAGGAGACGTACGAGGTCCGCGGACGGCATCTGGTGACAGGCCTGCCCACGGCGATCCAGCTGCACTCGGAGGAGATCCGCGCTGCCATCATGGCCCCGGCGCGCGAGATCATGCGCGCCATCCGCGACACGCTCGAGGAGACGCCGCCCGAGCTCGCGTCGGACATCGCGCGTGACGGGATCCTCCTCGCCGGCGGCGGGACACTCGTGCGCGGCTTCCAGGAGCTCGTGGCCGAGGAGACCGGGATGCCGGTGTATTCGGCCGATTCGCCGCTCACCTGCGTCGCGTTCGGGTCAGGCCAGGCCCTCGTGCACTTCGACCAGCTGAGCCGGGCGAGTCGCCACCGCGTCCCCAGCCTCACGCCCGACTGGCGCACGGCGTAGGCGTCCGAGCAGCCTGTCCGCCACCGTGGACAGGCCGGCGGCGGCGAGCAGGATCAGGAACGGGTCGACCGGCTCACGGAACCGCGGCGTCTCGACGTTCACGAGCACGACGCTGAGGGCGAGCAGGACGGGGATGACCCACACCCAGCCCGGCGCGCTTCGCCCGCGCTTGGTGGCGAGTGCGGCCAGCGCGACCACGCACAGGATCCAGAAGCTGATCACGCCGGTCCGGGCCACGGGCGTGCTCAGCGAGACCGCGGAAGCCGACGCGATCCAGGCGAACGTGCCCTCGAGCTCGAACATTCGCAGCGTGTTGTGAAAGGCGACGACGAACGGGCTGAACGGGTGGTCCGAGACGTAGTGGAGCGCCTGGCTCTGGAGCTTGGCACTGATCTGAGGCTCGGTCAGGTGCGGGCTCTCGCGGATGAGCGATCGCTCCCCGGGGATCCCGTAGAAGATCCGCCACTTGTACGGGACCTGCGGGTCGGCGGCCGAGGCGACGTTGTAGGTGCCGACCAGCGTGACTCCCGTCTCGTCGGAGACGGGGATGAAGCTGTGCAGCTCCACGGCGTTGCGGATCGTCCAGGGCAGGATCGTGAGCGCGGTCAGCGCGACGAGCAGCGCCGGCGCCGCGATCGAGCGCAGCCTTAGGCGCGGGCGCACCGTCCACACCGCTGGGATCAGCCCGACCAAGATCAGGACCCCGTTCTCGTGCGTCAGCGTGGCGAGGCCGGTGAGCACGCCGGCGCCAGCGACCCAGCCGTAACGCGTCGCGGCCTTACCGGCCCGGCGCGCCCGCAGCGCCGCGTACAGGGCGGCCATGACCAACAGCGTGAGGAGGTTCTCGGCCACGAGCGTCCCGGCCAGCTCGGTGAAAACCGGGTACACGGCGGCCATCACGAGCGCGATCAACCCGGCGCTCGCCCCGTACAGCTCGTACGCGACGAGCCCGATCAGCGCCACCGTGATCGTGCCCAGCACCGCCTGCGAGTCGCGCGCGGGCGCAATTGCCGGACCGCGTCTGACCGCGTGGCCGTCGATCAGGTCGACCAGGGCGAGGAAGTAGGGATAGCCGGGGGCGTAGTACGCGCTTGGGCCGCGGGTGCCGCCGGCGCCCGAGCCCGGGGTGCGCCGGAGCGAATAGTCCCCGGTGTGGGCGATGTAGCTGGCCAGCGTCAGGTAGGACCCGGCGTCGTTGATCGGGCGGTACGGGGTCCGCTCGGCCGCGTTGACGCGCAGGACGAGCGCGACCACGAGGATCGCCGCGATCAGACCGGCTCGGAGCGCGGCGCGGGCACTCACCACGCGCGCAGATTAGGCCGTCCCGCGTGAGCGGAGCGTTACGGCGTCACTTGATGCCGACGATGCCCGAGCAGACCCAGTTGGACGAGCCGGCGCCGCCGTTCCAGACCTGCGCCGCCCGCTGGTCCTGGAGCGATTTGGGCGCCTGGTAGGCCTGGCTGTAACCGCCGTAGTCGTTCCACGTGCCGGGCATGAACTGGTAGTAGCCCGATGCGCCGGCGCCGTTGGGCGTCAGGTCCTGGCCGCCCGACTCGCAGTTCACGACCGAGTACGGGATCGACCAGCCGCCACCGGCGCCGTAGCTGGGGCCGTCCGGGGTCGGGGAGCCCGAGCCGCCGCCGCC
>DATBYI010000709.1:0-2618 GCA_036513815.1 Solirubrobacteraceae bacterium | reverse complement strand
TGTTCGACCGGTTCGTCCGCAGACCCCGGGCGATCGGGTTCGGCCGGTACCCGAGTTCCTGCGCCGCGGCGAGGACCCGGCGCGCGGTGCGCTCGTTGACCAACCCGCGGGTCTGTGGGTTCAACGCGCGAGAAACGGTCCCGGGGTGCACCCCGGCAACCCTCGCCACGTCTCGCAGCGTCGCCGGTGTCGCCATCGTGGGCCCATTATGCACTCGATTGCAGGCGCGCTGCGGCTGCGCATCCGCCCTGCGCCCCTCGCGCCCGTATGCCGTTCTAGGGCGATCGAGAGGCGACGGTGGGCGGGCGCGAGTGGCGCAGGCCGGACGCCGCAGCCTCCGCTACAGCTTCGGGTGTCAGTCGGTCCCACGCGGCTCGCTTAAAAAGCCGGGAAGCGAGCGGGTCTGCTTCCAGCTTTAAGCGAACGCGAGACGGCTCGGCGGCGAGGTCTCGCTCACCAGCTCAAATTTCACGACCGCTAAGGCGAGAGGGAGAGGGGGACGGAGCTGGTGGCGTGCAGGCCTGGTTCTCTGCCTGGGGGGGTTTGGGTCGGCGGGGGCGGGGTCAGGGGTGGGATCGGGCAGGTGAGGGGGGTGTCGGGGGTGACCGTGATCGGGTCGCCGTGGTGGGTCAGGGCGACCGCCTCTCCGGCGAGCAGGGTGTAGATCGCGTGGTCGGCATACACCTCGACGCGCAGGCGCCGGCCCCGGTAGACGAGGCCGAAGCAGAGCCGCGTCAGGCGCGGGGGCAGGCGCGGGGCGAAGCTGAGCCCGCCGCCGTTGTCGCGCATGCCACCGAAGCCGGCGACGATCACGTGCCAGCAGCCCGACAGTGCCGCGAGGTGGATCCCGTCGCGGGTGTTGAAGGCGAGGTCGCGCAGGTCGATGAACGAGGTCTCGGTCAGGTAGTCCCAGGCCAGGTCGAGATGGCCCACCTCCGCCGCCACGACGCCCTGGATGGCCGCCGACAGCGAGGAGTCGCGCACGGTGACGCGCTCGTAGAAGGCGAAGTCGCGCTCCTTCTGCTCCTTGTCCCAGCGATCGCCGAACAGGTACATCGCGAACACCAGATCGGCCTGCTTGACCACCCGGCTCGAGTAGAGCGTGTAGTTGTGGTGGTGCAGGAGGAGCGGGTAGTCCTCCGGCGGCGTGTGGTCGAAATCCCAGGCGCGCAGGTGAGTGAAGTCGTCGCACTGCTGCGTGATCCTCGCCTGCTCGTCGTAGGGGACGACGATCGCGGCCGCGGCATCGCGCCAGCTCGCGACCTCTTCCTCGGTCACGCCGAGCTGGCCGGCGTGACGCATGTGACGGACGCAGAGGTTGGCGGCGACCTCCATGTTTCGCGCCGCCATCAGGTTCGTGTAGACGTTGTTGTCGCACAACGCGGTGTACTCATCGGGCCCCGTGACCCGGTCTATGCGGAAGCCGCCCCGGGAGTCGTGGTGGCCGAGCGAGCGCAGCAGGCGCGCGGTGTTGACCACGAGCTCGAGCCCCGGGCCCACCTCGAAGTCGTGATCGCCCGTGGCGAACAGGTAGCGCCTCACCGCGTCGGCGACATCGGCGTTGATGTGAAAGGCGGCGGTGCCCGCGGGCCAGTACGCGGAGCACTCCTGGCCGCGGATCGTCCGCCATGGGAAGGTCGCGCCCTGAAGTCCGAGCACCTTGGCACGAGCTTTGGCCAGGTCGAGCGTCGAGTGACGCCAGAGCAGCGCGTCTCGTGCCGCGTCCGGAGAGACGTAGGTCAGGACGGGCAGCGTGTAGGCGTCCATGTCCCAGAAGGTGTGGCCGTCGTACCCGCTACCGGTCAGTCCCTTGGCCGGGATCGCGCGCAGCTCAGCGCGTGCACCGGCCTGGACGACGTGGAAGAGCGCGAACCGCACCGCCTGCTGGAGCGCGGGGTCGCCGTCCAGCTCGATGTCGGCCCGGTCCCACACATCGGCCAGGAACTCGCGCTGGTCCTTCAGCAGGCCGTCCCAGCCGGTGCGGCGCGCCGATGCCAGGGCCATGTCGACCTGGTCGCGCAGCGACGGCCCCGAGCGCTGGCTCGACCAGCCGTAGCCGATGAACTTGATGATCCGAAGCTTCTCTCCGGTCTTGAGCTCGGTACTCACCGTGAGCCGCCCCAGGTTGGGCTGGCTCTCGGCGGCGGTAACGGTGCCCTCGGGACCCTCGACCACGTGGTCCATCCCGGCGGCGACGATCAGGCCGCTTTTCTTCGTTTGGTGGAGCAGGTTGACCCGGAGCCCGTTGTGCGAGTTGAACATCGGGACGAGCGGCGCCTCGAACGCCGCCGCCTCGCGAGGGTCGCTGGAGTTCCCGGGCGGGCTGACCGGCTCGTTGGCCACCAGCTCGGACTGCACGCCGATCAGCGCCGAGTCCCCCACCGGTTCCACCTCATACACGATGGCGGCGATCGAGCGATGCGAGAAGGACACGAGCCGCGTCGAGCGCACGATGACTGACTGACCCGCCGGGGAGGTCCACTCCGCCACCCGCTCCAGCACGCCGTCGCGGAGGTCGAGCCTGCGTTCGTGACGCGTGAGCCGTCCGTAGCGGACGTCGAACGGCTCGTCGTCGACAAGCAGACGGAATATCTTGCCGTTGATGACGTTGATCATCG